>JACPXA010000013.1 GCA_016196785.1 Elusimicrobiota bacterium | reverse complement strand
CCAACTGTACGAGGTCAAAGACCTCGACCTGAAAGCGAAACCGACGGAGTACCTCGACCTGACGGCGCTCTGCGTGCTGGGCCCCAAAGAGCCCTGGGACGAACAGAGCCTCTACGCCCTGGATCAGTGGATCATGCGCGGCACCCCAACCGCCTTTTTCCTCGACAAATACACCGTGGACCTCCAACTGTTCTGGGCGCGGCCGGTGAACACCGGCCTGGAGCCGCTCCTCGCCCAGTACGGCGTGAAGGTCGAGAACGACCTGATCTTTGACCGGCAGTGCCAGCGGGTCTCCATGGCCAGCCGCCAGGGGCAGTTCCAGATGACGACCATCATGGACTACCCCTTGTTGCCGCTGGTCAATCGCTTCAACCCCTCCCATCCGGCGGTCAAGGGGTTGGAGGTGGTGGCCTTCCCCTTCGTAGCGCCGCTGGCTCCTGCCACGACCGGGCAAGCCACGGTCAAGTTTGAGGCCTTGGCGGAAAGCTCCAACGTCAGTTGGCGTCAGACCCCTTCGTATGTGCATCCCTATCAACTCCCGGCCCCTGGCCCGACGGCCCCGAAAGGGCCTTTCCCCGTGGCGGCGATCCTGACCGGTCCGTTGAAGAGTTACTTTACCGGCAAGCCAGCGCCGGTGGAGATGCCGTTCCCTCGCCAAGAGGCCAACCCGCAGGGACGGCTGGCGGTGGTGGGGACCTCGGCGCTCATTGATTCCAACCTGCCGCTCTCCCCGGGGAACGGGGCATTCGTGATGAACCTCATGGATTGGCTCTCCCAGGATGAGACGCTCATCAGCATTCGAGCGAAAGGGGTGGTGTACCGCCCGCTGAAGGAGCTGTCTGCCCCAACCCGTCAGGCGGTGAAGTGGGGAACCATCCTCGGGATGCCGCTCCTGGTCGTCGCGGGGGGGATCATGCGATGGCGATGGCGGCGCCGCTGGCATCAGCAAATCGCCCAGGTGAGGGTGTTCCCATGCGACTGAAGACAGTGCTCATCTTAGCGGGTCTACTCGTAGGACTGGGGATGGTATCGCTGGTCCGGTCCCGGCTCCAGCGCAGTCGGGGGCCGGATTTCCCCTTGAAGGGGGTCACAACGTCGGAGCCTCTCGGCACTCCTGAGGCTATCGTGAAGGTTGAGATTCATCAGTCGGCACAGACCGTGACGTTGGAACGCGTGAACAACCTCTGGGAACTCAAAACACCGGTGGCCGCACCCGCCGACGAGCTCATGGTGAAACCCCTCCTGGAAGGGCTGACCAAACTGGCGGTCGGCGGAGTGCTCTCCAGCCGACCTGAGCGCCACACCCAATTCCAGGTCACCGAGGCAAGCGGAACCACCGTGCAGGTGTGGACCACGGGCCCAGGCAAATCACCTCCCCCGTTTATCGTAGGCAAGAGCGTCCCAGAAGGGACCGGGGTGTACTTCCGGTATAAAGGCTCAAACGAGGTGCACCTCGCAGAAGGGCTCGCGACGTATCATCTGAACCGCAGCGTCAAGGACTGGCGCGACAAAACCATCCTGCGCCTCACCCTCTCCGACATCGAAGGCGTGGAGCTGACACACGCGAACCCGCGGGCACGGGTCGGAGGGTCTCAGTTTGCGCTCGTCAAAACCTCGGACACCTGGTACGTCGTGGGAAAGGGGGAGGTTCCGGGCCCAAGCGAGCGCGGTCAACCGGCGGATGCGGGCAAGGTGGATGCGCTCCTGGCTACGCTGGCCTCCTTGGACGCCGACGATTTCATTGATCCTCCGCAAGCCAGCGACCTCGCCACACTTGGCCTTTCACCTCCGGCACTCACCATCCACCTGAAAGCGAAAACGCAAGAGGTGACGCTGGCGCTCGGCATCCCGCAACCGTTTTCCTCGGCCCCCTCACCCCCACCCTCTCCCACCAGGGGAGAGGGGAAAAATGAGGACTCCCCCTCACCCACGCCCAGCGGTACTCCACTCCGGAAAGATGCTCTTCCCCAGATTTTTCTGATCTCCAACTACAAAGCGGAGGCGCTCAACAAAAAACTGGCTGACCTGATCCAGAAGCCGCCAGCCAAAAAATAACTTTCCCCTCACTTAATAATAGCCTTCCCGCAGACTTAATCTCTGGGCCCTGTTTTCTGACCTTGGACTTAGATTTGCATCGCCTTTTAAAGTTGATTCGCCTTCTCGAAATCTTAATACAAACTTAATGGAAACGTAACAATCGTCAGGTATACTCAGGTGGTAGCGTGAGAGCGTAGGAGAAATGACAAACTCCTTGACACGACCCTCAGAAGGAACAACTCTTAAAGAGGAAGGACTCGATGCCTAACGTACCTCGTGTCCCATGCAAGGTTCACGGACGGCGCCCAGAGCGAGGGTCGCTGCTCGTCTCCATGCTCTGGGTGAGCCTCTTTCTGACGGTCATGGTCACCGTCATCTCCTCCAGCCTCTGGCGCAGTGCTGGCATGACCCACGCAATTGTCAGCAAAAACCGCGCCACCTACGTCGCAGAGTCTGGCTTGCAAGATGCCCTGACCCGACTTCGACGCAACGCGACCCAGACGTTGGAGGATGGGTCCTTCGAGGATAGTTTGGGACCTACAGAACGCCAAGAGCACTATGATGTCGAGCTCTCGACCAGCGGCACGGGCGATCCCAAGGTCGTGCTGGTCACCGTGGATGGAACGAGTCGTCAGACGACCCAAAAGATCGAGGCGCTGGTCCGCCTCGAAAACGTCGGGGACTACGTCGCGGCGACCGCTGGGACGATGCGCATCGGGTATGGGACGCAACTCGAGGGCAAGGTCTACGGCGCCCGGGTGATCTTCGGTACCTATCCAGATTACCCTACGGGCACTCCCCCAGACCCTCGCACCTTCCTGGATACCCTGGCTCACTACGAGGGGGAACCCATCCAACCATCGGATTTCAGGAACTTCGTCAATCTTCGCAACGAACCCGAGCGGGAGCGGACACCGCTCAGCTTTCCTGCCATGGATGACCAAACGTTGGGGTTCTATCGAGCCCTGGCTGAGGAGTCGGATGCGGTCATTGCAGGGGGAAACTTGGAGGCCCATATCCGCGATGTGCTCGGGGGACGCTTGAGCCCACCGTCGCCACATCCCCTGTATTTTGTCGAAGGGAATGGCAACATCCCAGCCGACACCACCTTCGAACAACAGTTGCTCATCGTGGCAAGCGGCACCATCACGGTGAAAGGGAACCTCACGAAACAGCGTAGGATCCCACGTTGGAGAGATTCCTTGCTGGGTTTGCTCACCAACCGGAACGTCGTGATCGCCGCCGAGTCTGACCCTGCTGAAGCTGTAACGGTCCACGCCTTCGTCTATGCCCCCCATGGATCCTTCAAAGCCGTGGGGACGCCGAGAACGGGAGCCCTGACGTTCCAGGGAGGCTTTGTGGCAAAGACCGATCCCTCCTTCGATGACGTGTTCCAGGGCACACGCACCTATACCTATGACACCCGACTGCGCACGGTGAGACTTTCGCTCCTGCCGAACCGGGCTGAGATCGTCCGGTACCGGGTCCGCCAAACGACGAGGCGATAGGCCGTGCGCCGCCTACCATTCACGGGTCATTCTGTAGTCTACCCCCCGGGACCCGCCCAGAAAGGCGCAAGATCTCCGGCAAGCTCCATCTGGCACAGCCGTCAGGGCTTCTCACTCTTCGAGGTGGTGATCTCCCTGTTGATCTTCACGTTGGCGCTCTTCACCCTGCTCGGCACCATCGGGCAGTTCACCCGGTCGGCCCATGCGGACAAACAGCAGCTTCGGATGGATCTCTTTGCTAGAGAGCTGTTGGATCAGGTGCGGGCAGCCGTCGGGGAGTCGAACTTTGCGACGGAGGGCTTCTTTGTCGCGTTCTCGACGAGCAACTATACCCTTGGGACCTTCCCCGGGTTAACAGCGACTCGGGGGATTGGGCCCTTCATGGGGAATGGGACGCGCCTGGTGACCGTCACCATCAGCGGTCGAAGTGGCGGTGCGCCCATGGAGCGGACGTATCAGCTCCTCCTGACACGGAGCGACGTCGCAGGCGGGGGGGTGAATGTCCCGGTGCGTGTGGTGGAGGCTTACCCCATCTCTGAGACGGCCGTCAGAGAGACTACGCGGGGGGTTGTCAACGCCAACGTCCGGTATCCCCGGGCTGACCTCGAAGGGGACTGGCGGAGCCAAACGACCGACGACAATGGCGATGTCATCCTCCGGAATGTCTTGATCAGTTCGAGCGTTGTCCTCCGCGTCTACAAATATGGGGTAACTCCAGATGTCCAGTTCTCTACCGATACTCGAATCCAACGTATTAACCAGGGGTATTACTGGCTTGGCGACTCAAGCGAGCATCAGGAGACTGTTGACACCAGACGATACCTGCGCGAAGACCAGCAGACGCCCGTCCCAATCGCCTTAATCCCGCTAGGCCACGTCCGTGGACAGGTGGTGGACCCTGCCACCGACGGGGGGGGACCAGTCCCTGGGGCCACGGTCCGACTCTATACCCCAAGCCATTACGGGTTGTCGGTGGACACCACCGTGCCGGCGGGTCCCTGGCGATGCAATCTCCGAATCTGTCGGAATACAACCGGCCGGCAACGTGGCAGACGGAACCAACCACCCATTGGAGGGCCGAGCGGTTGGGGGGGGTCAAGGTGATCCTTAAGAAAGGGAAATTAGCGGATATTGGCACGATGTATTCGCTCACCGAGGATGGGGATGTCTTGCTCGAACCGATCGACGCCCGATGGATTGACGTGGGCTCGATCAGTGTAAATGCGCCGCAAGGAGTGTGGGTAGACTTAGGGACGCTCGTCCGGTTCACGGAACCGACCCGACAGAACCTTGATCAGTATAGGACCCGCACCCCAGCCTTTGAGGGAGACTTAAGATTCTCCGGTATAGCCTTCAACTTTTACAACCTCTTTGGGGCCAGCATGGACCAAGATATCAACGGGTTTATGTACGCCAACTACCGAATGCAAGATGGGTATCTCCCGATCCAATTGCGAACGCAAGAATGGGACTGTACGACAAACATCCCATCCCAATACTATTTCCCTGACATCGCAGGGTATTGGTCCGGGCGACCGCCGAACCTTGCGCTCCGCGTCTACAAAAACAAGGATCCTGGACCAGCACCAGCAGGCAATCAGATCGTCATCCCCGTCCTGCCTGCCAGCTATTGGGCCACGGTCACCGGGCGAATCACCGCCCCTGGGGTCGGAGGGGTTGACGGAGCCACGGTGAGCATCGACGGGTGTGGAGGCACCCGGTCCACCACCACCGTCAACGGCGACTACACGCTGACCAAGGTACTCCCCAGTTTCTTGAAAGAGAGTCATCCGTGTGACACCTGCACCAACAAGTGGCGGCAGTTGACGATCTTGATTGCCACGGACACAGCCTCAGTTGAGTTTATCCGGGGAACGGTCCACCGCGACAGCGAGTCTGGTCCCTTCGTTGAGGGCGCGTCCGTGACGATTACCACACCCAGGACCTACCCGGCCACGACAGATGGGAGTGGCTATTTTAATGTCGACCAGCCGGCGGTCGGCGGAGAGATCGTAGAATATTCGTCGAAGACCATCGTGGCGCCGTGCCTCACGCCGCCGTGCCCCCCAACCAGAATCAGCCAGCAGATGCAGCTCTCCCCAGGGTACACAGCGATGGCCGTCGTAAAGAAGGCCGGCTATGCGCCCACTACACGTGGGCCTCAGACGCTTTCTCCACGCACCGGTTGGGATCTGGGGAACATCCCGCTCATCCAACTGAAGGTCACCGTCACAGGGAGGCTCACCGACGCGGCGCCTGAGGATGAGGAATTCGCGGGTCAGCCCATCTACGACAAATCCATTCAGGTGTGGAATGAGGATCGTGACGACTGGGTGTCCACGACCACCGCGCCCAGCGGGCGGTACACCTTTCAGGACCTCCCGGTGCGAAGCCGTGGGCTTGATGGTCCGTATTACGTCACGATTCAGGTGCCTGCAGGGACTGGTCTGGTGCGACCGTACGGGGATCTGCAGAGACCGCCGGTCAACAGGTATTACGATACCTACGGACCACGCGATCTGCCCCAGCCGAACTTGACTCAGGTCAACACCGCCGCCCCCTGGACAGTCATCACGATCGATCTGCCGCTAAACGGGCGAGGCCAGCTATGACGCGCATTCACCAGTCAGGCATGACAGTCGTGGAGCTCAGCGTGGGCTTGGCCATTGGGGCGATCATGTTGGGGGTGCTCTTCTCGCTTTTCCCTCGTGTGGCGGCGTTCCATCGTGTGGATGCGCAGGTCAAGGCACTGGAACTGGCGCGTCAAGGGTTTTTTGCGATGGCGGATGAGATCAGCGGTGGACGGGAAGTCAGGGGGCTCGAGGTGTCCTCGATGACCGTTACGGTCTACCTGTTTAACCCGGATTACACCCTAGCCGAGGACCAAGGGACGCAGGCGACCGTCACGTATCGGTACGACCCGCAGGCTAAAACGATAGTTCGCGATCTATTTGACCAGGTCGGGACGCTCTTGGGCTCAAGGGTCATGATGCGTGATGTGTTTCCGCCAGGTCCAAATTCACGGCTCTTTGAACGCCAGGATACCAGTCAACAGACAAGAATCCAACTTAAAGTGACCGTCCTGAACCGCGGGATCTTTGGCCTCCCAGCAGACGCGCGCACCTTCACCACCACCGTCTTCCTCAGAAACCAGCCTACCCGGACGTAGACGTAGTTTACCTGCAATCCTCAGTTGGCCTGCACTAGCGCCACCGTATTCGCCATTGCAGTTAATGGTTGTAAGCATATTGCATATGAGTAACTCAATTATTGGAATTGGATGTCATTCGCCTGAGGCGAGCCACAAGCTGGTCAAAATCGTCGAGCGAATAGTACTGGAGGCGGACCCAGCCTTTCTTCCGGCTGCCACTGATTTGAACTTTCCTGCTGAGAATTCGCTGTAATTCTTCTTCTAGGGATCGGAGTTCAGTGGATTTCTGGCGGCCTCGCCTCCGTGGGCTGGTTCCCCCCGTGGCAAGCACCGTCTTCCAGTCGGCGACGAGCTTCTCCACCTCTCGCACCGTCAGTCGTTCGTTGATCACTCGGTCGGCCAGGGTCTCTTGGGTTGAGGCATCGTCTAGCCCGGCGAGGGCGCGCGCGTGTCCTTCGGTGATCAGTCCACCCGCTAAGGCCTGCCGGATGGGGGCCGGGAGGTCAAGTAGACGTAGGGCATTCGCCACCACCACACGGCTCTTCCCGACAATTTCCCCAACCTCTTCCTGCGTCAAATGAAAGTCGTCAATCAGACGGCGGTAGCCCTTCGCAGCTTCGAGCGGGTTCAAGTCTTCCCGCTGGAGATTTTCAACGAGCGCCAAATGGAGTCGTTCAGGGGCGGTGGCGGAACGGATGACCGCGGGAATGACGGTGAGACCGGCTAATTTGGCGGCCCGCCAGCGGCGCTCCCCAACGATGAGCTCGTAGCGTCCCGGCGTCTCTGTCGGTGTTACCATAATTGGCTGTAATACACCGTTTTTTCGCATTGATTCTGCAAGTTCAAGGAGCGATGTCTCAGGAAAAGCGGTGCGGGGTTGGTAGGGGTTTGGTTGGATAGCCTCAATGGGGAGGGTGGTTGGTTGGCGTCTTTCCATCTCTGACTGAGGTTCTTTGATCGGGATCAGCGCATCTAGCCCACGTCCTAAGACTTTAGCCATCTTTCACCACCTCCATGTTAAGTTGCTTGGAAATAATTTCTTTGGCAAGTTGGAGATAGGCCTCCGTGGCCCTTGAGTCCCTGGCGTATATCAACAGCGGTTTCCCAAAGCCAGGGGCTTCAGCGACCCTAATCGCTCGTGGAATTTGTGTACTGAGAACCTTCTCTCCAAAGAACTTCTTCACTTCTTCAATCACCTGCTGTGTCAGATTCATCCGCTGATCCACCATAGTGAACAGGACCCCTTCAATAGCTAACCTGGGGTTGAGCCGCTCCCGAATGACTTCAATGGTCTCGAGAAGTTGAGCCAATCCCTCTAGGGCGTAGTACTCGCACTGCACGGGAATCAGCACGGAATCTGCCGCAGCCAAGGCATTGATCGTCAGCAGACCCAATGACGGTGGGCAGTCAATTAAGAGGTACCGATAGGCGCGGTTGAAGGTCTCAAGATGGCGCTGAAGGATGAGTTCTCTGCCGTCTGTTCCCATCAACTCGGCCTCTGCACCAACTAAATGGGCCCCGGCTGGGATCACATCAAGCCAGCTCACAGAGGTCGGTTGGATAACCTCGTCAAGTTTGAGTTCTCCAAGCAATACCTGGTACAGCGTTTTTTCTGAGGTTTTCTTATCGAGGCCTATCCCTGATGTGGTATTACCCTGAGGGTCGCTGTCAATGAGCAACGTCTCCTGGGAAAAATGCGCCAGGCTAGCTCCGAGGTTGATGCACGTGCTGGTTTTCCCAACACCACCCTTCTGGTTGGCAATGGCAATAATCTTTTTCATAGACAGTGACGTAGTTGCACTAATTACTCCATCTATCCCAATGTTTCACGGGGAACATTTTTCTTGATGTCTAGAGAACAATAGTTTATCGGCTCAATTAAGCAATAAATGGCAAAAGATGTCAAGACATTCCTCTGATGTTGAGGCGCGAATTATACCTCTGCCAGCACGTGTAGGACAATGAAGCGTCCATTTCTTCAAGGGCCCTGATTACCCAAGGAATAAATGGCCAATGGCTGATCTCTAACCAGGGGGGGCTATCTGAAAAACAGCCCTTTTGAACAGTATGAAGTCTCTGATTCCCATTGACCACATCGAACGTCGCATTTATCTGATCCGTGGACAGAAAGTGCTGGTGGATGCTGACCTGGCGGCACTCTATGGAGTCCAAACGTTCAATTTGAATAAAGCGGTTCGGCGAAACCGAGAACGGTTTCCAGGGGACTTTGTCTTTCAGTTAACAAAGGCAGAATGGGACAACTTGAGATTCCACCTTGGAATACCAAAATCTGCCTGGGGAGGACGTCGGTATTGGCCTTATGCCTTCACCGAACAGGGGGTTGCCATGCTTTCGAGCGTCCTTCAGAGTCCGCGGGCGATTACGATCAACATTCTGATTATGCGGGCATTCGTCAAGTTGCGAGAGATGCTGTCAACTCACAAAGAGCTCGCGAACAAGATCGCCGAATTAGAGAAACGGATGGGCACCCATGATCAGCACATCCTGAATATTTTTGAACGGATTCGTGAATTGATGACACCAGCGCTATCGCTTCCCACGGAGCCGAAGCGGCGGATCGGGTATCACACCGATCTAAAATTGAGAAGTACTTGATCTGCGGTACACC
>JACPXA010000221.1 GCA_016196785.1 Elusimicrobiota bacterium | reverse complement strand
AGTCCCAAGTGTCTTGCAACCGAGGATCTGACCGATTCCCTGTTCAGGCGTTCCCCTTCGATGGCGGACGTCTTGACGGTTTCCTCGGTGAGGATGTCAACACGAGCCTCCCGGCTGAGCTTAAAACCTAGACGCGCTACTTTGGCCAGAAGCCTTCCTTGGGCCAGACGCGCCTTGCTGATCAAGGGGAGCAAGCATTCGCTCTTCCAGCTTAAGCGAGGCCAGCTTCCGTGTTGCCAGAGGTATTTCACGGCGGAGCCACCGGTAATCGCTTCATTTTATGAAGCAATTATGCCAGACGATCGCTTCATCTGCAAGAGGGATTTCTTGGGGTGAAGTGGCGAGGCAGAAAAAGGCCGCGGGAACCGACGGGTCCCCACGGCCTTGAGGTTGGTAGCGGGGGGCCGATTTGAACGGCCGACCTTCAGGTTATGCGTGCCACTACAGCTTTCGCTGCCTCCGTCCGCTGCATGACTTCAGCGAACGGCTTTGTGGTCTGGACTATCCCTTCATCCGCCCGCAAATCTTGGCGGATGCCCGCCGTCTAGTCTCTACACCTCCCCCGCCCCGACAGGCACGGGGTTTGGCTCGGGATTCCCAGTGAAGGGTTCCCCGAATTTGACGGGTGTGAACTCAGCTGTTACCGGCTGAGTGGCCCAGAACTGAATCCAAGCCTGACGAGCTACCAGACTGCTCCACCCCGCAATAGGGCTTCATTATAGCAGAAACAGGGAATTTGAGGGGGGGACTTACTGTTTCTTCTTGAGCTTGATCACCGTCTCGCCGGGGCGGACGAAGCCGAGCTCTCGACGGGCGACCGCCTCCATGTAGGCCGGGTCCTCCCGGAGGCGGCGGGACTCCTCGGCGAGGCGGCGGTTCTCGGCCTGAAGGGTGGCGATCTCGGATTGAAGCTGGGCCTGCTGGGCCTCCAGCTCGATCCAGCGGATCGCCCCGCGGCCGAAGAAGAAAAGCCCCGCCGCCAGGATGGCGCCGGTCAGAAGGAGCTTCTTCGAGGCCATCGTGTCCCGGCGTAGAGGGCCTTGGAGCCGAGCGCCTCTTCGATCCGGAGGAGCTCGTTGTATTTGGCGACCCGCTCGCTGCGGCACAGCGATCCGGTCTTGATCTGTCCGGCGCAGGTGCCCACGGCCAGGTGGGCGATCGTGGTGTCTTCGGTCTCGCCGGAGCGGTGGGAGATCACGGTGCCGTAGCGGGCCTGTTGGGCGGCCCGGATGCAGGTCAGGGTCTCGGTTAAGGTCCCGATCTGGTTGAGCTTGATCAGGATCGCGTTGGCCACCCCTTTCCGGATCCCTGCGCTCAGCCGCTCGGGGCTGGTGACGAACAGGTCGTCCCCGACGATCTGGACCTTGTCCCCCAAGGCCTTGGTCAGGGCGGCCCACCCCTGCCAGTCCTCCTCGCCGAGGCCGTCTTCGACGGAGACTACGGGATAGCGGGAGACCCACCGCTGGTAAAGCTGGATCAGGGATTGGAAGGAGGCGCGGGGCATCCGCTCCGCCGAGAGGCGGTACCCTTTTGGATGGGCGAAGGAGCTGGCGGCGGCGTCCAGGCCGATCGCCACCTGTTTGCCCGGGCGGTAGCCGGCCCGCTCGATCGCCTGGAGGATCAGCCGGATCGCCGCTTCGTTGGAGGGAAGCCGGGGGGCGAATCCCCCCTCATCGCCGACGGCGGTGGAGAGCTTCTTGGATTTGAGGATCCCCTTCAGGGTCTGGAAGATCTCCGCCCCCATGCGAAGGGCCTCCCGGAAGCTGGAGGCCCCGATCGGCAGGATCATGAACTCCTGGAGGTCGAGGCCGTTGTCGGCGTGGAGGCCGCCGTTCAAGATGTTCATCATCGGCACCGGCAGGAGGTTCGCCTTGGTTGAGCCGCCGAGGTATCGGTAGAGGGGCTGATGGAGCTGGTCGGCGCTGGCCTTGGCCGCCGCCAGGGAGACGCCCAGGAGGGCATTGGCCCCGAGCCGGGATTTGTTCCCGGTGCCGTCCAGCTCGATCAGCAGAGAATCGAGCCGGGCCTGCTGGAAGGCATCCTTTCCTTTGAGGGCGGGAGCGAGGACCCGCTCGACGCTGCGAAGGGCCTTTAAGACCCCCTTGCCTTTGAACCGGGCCGGATCCCCGTCCCGAAGCTCCCAGGCCTCGTGGCGGCCGGTGGAGGCCCCGCTGGGGACGGCCGCCCGGCCGAAGCCGCCCCCTTGTAAAAAGAGATCGACCTCGACGGTCGGCTGGCCCCGGGAATCGAGGATCTCCCGAGCCACGATCCTGGAAATCGAGGAGGCCTTAGCGGCCCGCGATCCGGACATCTCTTCCCCTCACCGTTACCCTGCCGCGCAAGACCAGATCAATCCCGATCGGATAGAGCCGATGCTCCACCCGATGGATCCGCTTGAGAAGATTCTCCTCGGTGTCGCCGGCCTTGAGCGGAACCGCCTCCTGCAGGAGGATCGGCCCGTGGTCCACCTGGCTATCCACGAAATGGACCGTGACGCCGGACACCCTCACCCCATGCCGCAACGCGTCCCGGACCGCGTGGGTCCCCGGAAAGGCCGGCAGGAGGGCCGGGTGGATGTTGAGGACCCGCCACCGGTATCGACGGACGAACCAGGGGGAGAGGAGCCGCATGAAGCCGGCCAAGACGATGAGCCGGGCCCCCGCCTTCTCCAGGATGCGGCTTAAGGCCCGGTCGAACGCCTCCCGGGAGCCGAACCCGCGGGGATCGATCACCACCGTCGGGATGCCAGCGGCGATGGCCCGGCGGAGGCAGAGGGCCCCGGGGTTGTCGCTCACCATCACCCCGACCCGGGCCCGGAGCCGGCCGCGCCGGATCGCTCGAATGATCGCCTGAAGGTTGGTTCCCTCACCTGAACAGCAGACGGCGATAACCGGGGCAGGCACCAGGGGATCTTCTATCCGGTGAGCTTTTGGATCTTCGCCTCGAGCTGGCTCTTGGGCTGCAGCCCGACCACCCGGTCCACCTCCTGGCCGGCCTTGAGGAAGATCAGGGTCGGGATGTTGAGGATTCCGAACTGGGCCGCGATGTCCGGCTGCTCGTCCACGTTGACCTTTCCGACGGTCACCTTTCCACGGTAGGCCTCGGCCAGCTCGTCCAGGATCGGCGCCACGGCCCGGCAAGGGGCGCACCAGGTGGCCCAGAAATCGATCAGCACCGGCGTCTTGGACTGAAGGACCTCGGTCTTGAAGTTCCCCTGCGTCACGGTAACGGTTGCTTGACCCATAGGCCTCTCCTTATGCTCTGGATTTTTTAGTATACCACAGGCCGATCCCGCTGAAGGCGAAGGCGGCGCCGATGGCCGCCATCAGCACCCCGCGTCCTCCCCGCTCGACCAGCCACCCGGCCACCAGCATGGAGCCGATCCAGGCGAGGTTGATCACCACACCGACGCTGCTGAAGATCCGGCCGTGCAGCCGCTCCGGGTGGGCCTCGTGGACGAGGGTGTTGACCAGGATTCCCACCGGCGCGATCCAGAACCCTAACCCGGCGGCGGCGACGGAGGCGGCGACCCCGGACCTCAAACCCAGCACCGCCCCCACGAAGAACCAGATCGCTACCCCGCATCCAAAGAAGGCCAGCCCCAGCATCGACCGGCGGGGAAACCGGGTCCCCCAGCGGCCGTAGGCGGTGGAGCCGGCCAGCATTCCAACCCCCAGCCAGAGACTGAGGAATCCCAGATCCTTGGTGACCGAGCCGAGCGACTGCTGAACCAGGACTGTCCCGACGACGAGACTGGCGCCGCTGCCGGCCATGAGGAATCCCAACAGCCCGGCCACCCGGCGAGTGGCCGGATTCCGCCACAGCTCCCGGATCCCCTCGGCGATCTCCGAGAAGATCCGGGAGGGAGACTCCGGCGGCTTCTTCTTGGGGCGGGACCGGCCCTTGCGGGCGATCGGGGCGATGAAGAGGGCCGAGGCGAGGTAGCTGGCGGCATTGACCCAGCAGGCCCGAGGGGCCCCGATCCACTCGATCATCAAGGCCCCGACGAGGAGGATCAGGGTCGAGCCGATCAGCCCGGAGGAGGTGAACCAGGCATTGGCCTCAGCCAGTTGATGGGCCGGCGCCAGGTCCGGGATCATGGCCAGCCGGGCCGGGACGAAGAAAGATCCGACGGCGAAGAGGAGGAAGACCCCGGCGTAGAAGGGGACCACATGGGACAACCTCGCCAGCCAGGGGAGGCTCAGGATCACTCCGGTCCGGATCAGATCGCAGGCGATCATGGTCCGCTTGCGATCCCACCGGTCCACGAATGCTCCGGCGAACGGGTTCAGCACCAGGGCCGGGAGGGAGGTGATCACCAGCACAGCGGCCAGGCTGAAGGTGGAGCCGGAGGCGCGCGCGGTGACCAGCGCCACAAGGACAAGCTGGGTCAGCCGGTCCCCGAGCTGGGAGCAAAGCTGCCCCAGCCAGAGAAGCCGAAAGTTTTTGTTCCGGAGAAAGGTCAGGGGAGCACCGATTTGAGCTGAGCCATGTCGCGCAGGATCGAGCTGAGGACAGCCGGGATCGCCTGAGCGATCCAGAGAACCACCCCCACCATCAGGACGGTCAAGGCCGCCTTCGCCCACCCCGGGAAACGGGGGCTCTTCCAAAGAAGGGGCAGCGCCAGCGGCCCCATGACGAAGAAGAGCATCGCCAGGACGAACCAGACGCTGTGATACCACCGGGGCCCCTGGGAGGTTTCAGGTGATGAGGCCATGGCGTTTATTGTAAAATAGGAAGCCGTTACCGCCAAGATGGAAAACCATGTGGTTTCGGTTGAGGTGGAGCACCTGTCGATGCGCTACGGGGCAACCGCGGCGCTCTCCGACGTCTCGTTCAAGGTCAATCCCGGCGAGATCCTGGGCTTTCTCGGGCCCAACGGGGCCGGCAAGACGACCGTCATGAAGATCCTCACCACCGTGATCTTCCCCACCGGCGGGACGGCCCGCGTGGGGGGGCACGATGTCCGGACCGATCCTCTGCGCGCCCGCCGGATGATCGGCTATCTGCCGGAGCAGGTTCCCCTCTACACCGAGATGCAGGTGGATGAGTACCTGACCTTTGTGGGACGGGCCCGGGGCCTTCGACGGGCGAACCTAAGGCCGCGGCTGGAATGGGTGCTGGAGCGATGCGCCCTGAAGGCGGTCTGGAAGAGGCCGATCGGGGAGCTGTCGCGCGGGTACCGCCAGCGGGTCGGGCTGGCCCAGGCGATGATCCATGACCCGGCCGTCCTGATCCTGGATGAGCCGACCACCGGGCTGGACCCCCTGCAGATCATCGAGATCCGGGAGCTGTTGAAGTCGCTGGTCAAGGAGAAGGCGATCCTCTTCTCCACCCACATCCTTCAGGAGGTGGAGGCGATCGCTCACCGGATCGTGATCATCCATGGCGGCAGGATCGTCGCCGAGGGGACCCTGGCGGCCCTCACCGAGGGGTTCCCCAGCCTGGAGGCGGCCTTCATCCAGAGATTGAAAGGGCTGCCGGCGAGATGAGAGGGGCCTGGACGATCTTTCGCAGGGAGATGAAGGGATACCTCCAGTCCCCGATCGCCACGATCGTGCTGATCGTCTTCCTCCTTCTAAACGGCGGGCTTTTCATGAACCAATTCTTCCTCGTGAAGCAGCTCGACATGCGGCTCTTCTTCGAGCTGCTGCCGTTTATCCTGTCGGTCATCCTGCCGGCCATCAGCATGCGGCTCTGGTCGGAGGACCGGCAGCTCAACACCCTGGAGCTGCTCCTCAGCCTCCCCCTGCGGCCGGCGGCCCTGGTGACGGGGAAATTCTTGGCGGCCCTGGCCTTCTTCACGGCGGCCCTGGCCTCCACCTGGACGATCCCGCTGATGCTGCGCCTCGTCGGCCACCCGGACCTCGGGCCGGTCGCCACCGGCTATCTGGGGAGCTTCCTCCTGGGGGCCCTTTTCCTGAGCATCGGCCAGTTTGTCTCGGGGCTCTGCCGGGACCAGATCGTCTCGTTCATCATCACGATGTTCGCCTGCTTGGGGCTGTACCTGGCGGGGACCGACCTGATCGCCGCCACCATGGACAGTTGGTGGCCCGGCCTGGGGGGATTTCTCCAGCAGCACCTGGGGATCACCAGCCACTTCGCCCCTTTCCAGAAAGGGGTGCTGGACGGCCGGGATCTGGCCTACTTTCTTCTGCTGGTCTCGGCCTTCCTCTCCTTGAACGGGATCTGGATGGAGGGGCGGCTGCGCCCTCGGGCCCGGCTGGCCTTTGCCCTCGCCTGCGCCTTGAGCCTGGGGGTGGCGATGGCGGCCCAGGCGGTTTTCCAGCAGCTCCCCATCGGGCGGTTTGACTGGACCGCCAACCGGGCCTACACGATCTCCCCTGTCACCCGGGAGTTCCTCCGTCGGCTGGAGCTGCCGGCGACGGTGAAGCTGTACCTCTCTGCGCCGGACAAGATGCCGACGGCGATGCGGACGCTGGAGAGGAGCCTCCAGGATAATCTGGAGGAGCTGCGGCTGATCTCCGGCGGGAAGTTCCAGTACAAGATCTTCCACCTGGAGGCGGTCGCCACCGCCGAGTCGCAGGGGGAGGAGAAGGGGGAATCCTCCAAGGAAAAGCTGGGCCGGCGGGGGATCCACCCGTTCCAGGTTCAGTCGATCGAGGCGGACGAGCTGGGGGTGCGGCTGGTCTACGCCGCCGCCTCCATCGCCTACAAGGATCGCCCGGAGGAGGTGATCCCTCAGATCGTCCCGGACACGCTGGACCAGTTCGAGTACCTGCTGATCTCCAAGCTGTATCGGATGACCCTCCCGGAGCCGCCGAGGATCGCGGTGGTGGCCCCGTATCAGGAGAGGGAATTGGATCCGGCCCTGAAGGCGCTCCTCGCCAAAGCGGTCATCGCCGGCGGCATCCACAATCAGCAGATGGTCAAGGACGACTACCGGTACCTGCCGGCCGTGCTCGACGGGGAGGGATACCCGGTGGAGCGGATCCGGCTCACCGAAGAGGAGCCGATCCCGCCCGGCACGCGGGCGTTGGTGGTCGTCGAGCCGGGCGAGATGAACGACCGCCAGCGGTACGAGATCAACCGGTTCCTGGTGCAGGGCGGCTCCCTGTTGCTGGCGGCGCAGCGGTACCGGTTTGAATATCAGCAGCAGGGGCGCGGGATCATGCCGGCCCCTCGGGAGCAGACCATCGGGCTGGATCCGCTTCTGGAAGGACTCGGGGTCCAGATCGGGAAGGAGATCCTGGTGGACGAGCAGTCCCAGGTCCTTTCGATCTCCAGCGGGGCGATGCTCGGCCCCTTCGAGATGTCGATCCCGGTCAAATCGCCGATCCATATCCTGGTCGGCCAGGATCAGATGAATCCCCAACTCAACATTACCAGCCAGCTCTCGCCAATCCTCTATCTCTGGGGCAGCCCCTTGAGCCTGCAGCCGGACAAGCTGAAGGCCAACAACCTGACCAGCACCACCCTCTTCACCTCCAGTTCCAGGAGTTGGAACGTCTCCCTCTCCGACTTCATCCGTTATTCGGGGGTGGTTCCCCTTTCTCCCAACCCGACGGGGAGATACCCGTTGGCGGTCTTGGTCGCGGGCGTTTTCCCGGACCGGTACAGCGGGCAGCCGGTTCCGGACTGGCCCAAGGAGAAACTGGAGGTGGTGTCGGCCGGAGACTCCTCGGCGCAGAAGAAGAAAGAGGAAGAGCCGGCCCGGCCGATTTCCCAATTGACCCCGCAGGAGAGCCAGATGATCCTGGTCGGCTGCCAGGAGATGTTCAGGGAGAACCTGGCCACCACCGGCGGGCATCTGACCTTCTTCTTGAACGCGGTCGACACCCTGGTGACCGGCGGCAAGCTGGCCGGCATCCGGAATAAGAAGCCGGTTTCCCGGGCGATCCCTCCGGTTTCTCAGGGGGCGAAGGCCTGGTACCGGTTCCTGATCTTAGGCCTGATGCCGATCGCGATCGGCTCCTTCAGCCTGGCCCACGCCGCCTGGCGGCGCAGGCTCCGGGAGGCCTACTCGGCCCTCTAGCCGCCATGAACGCCCGCCGGTTGATCCTTCTGATCCTTGCCCTCGTTCTGCTGATCGGGGTGGGACGGCTGCTCGCCTCCCGCCGGGATCGGCCGGAGGCCCCTTCGAAAGGGCCCGTCGTTCTGGTCCCGGCCGACGTCACCCTCGACTCGCTGGATGCGGTCGAGATGTCCGTCGGCAAGCCGGCCCCTGCCGAGTTGAAGATCGTCAAGGATTCTTCCGGAACCTGGCGGATCCCTGCCGCCACCAACGCCCCGGCTGACCTGGGCCGCTTAAGGCAGTTGGTTCAGGCGATCCAGGGGATCTCCGGAGAGGAACGGGCGAGTGGGAGCAGGTGGTTCAGCGATTTCGGCCTGACCGAGGAGGCCTTCCACCTCTCCTTCAAGCGGAAGGAGGGCGTGGCGGTGGATCTATGGATCAGCCAGGGGCGCCAGCGCAAGTCGGACTGTTTCGCCCGGCGGCCCGGCGAACAGGCGATCTACGCGCTGGAGGAGGATCCGCTGGGGAAGGCCGGCTTCTTCGGCACTCCCAACGCGCAGGACCTTGCCTCGGAGCGATGGGCCGACCTTCGGATCTTTCCGATCCAGCCGGCGGAGCTGACCGACCTCGAGATCGCCGAGCAGACGAAGAAGGGGTGGGCTGTCCTCGTCGAGTATCACCGGGCCGCCGATCAGCCGGCTCCGGACTGGTCCCATCTCCTCGCGGCCAAGGGGATCTCCTTTGCGCAGCCCCAGTCGGCGCGAACGCCCCGCTGGCACTGGAAGGTCACGGCGCGGGGCGGGGGCCCGGTCGAGCTGGAGGAGCTTCTCCCTGAGAAAGGTTCCGAGGAGACCTCGGTCCATTTCCTCCCGGAGGGGCCGACGATGAAGGTCCCCGCGGCCAGCCTCAACGATCTCCGGGATCGGCTCCTGCCTAAAGGGGGGAGGCCCAAGTCCCGCCCCACCTCAAGATAAAACAGCCGCCGAGAGGAGTTGGCCGTCGCACTGCCGTTACTCCGGCATTTCCTTCGCCGACCATGCCTTCGGCATGGTGCCCGGCTCGGTCAAACCCCCGACCCGTCGCTTACGAAATCCCCTCGGTGTTTCCCTGCTGATTGCCCCTGTTCTCTAATCGTTGGGGTTGTTGAGTGTTACGCCAACCCGGTTTCCTGCCTGATTCCCCGTCTTTCACGCTGGTTTGGCCTGTTCTGTTAGCCCCGCGTTAGCACAGAGACTGGCTTTTATGCCTCACCGATGAAACCTCACCTGGGGTACGCATTAGGGCACCGAATCCAGCTATGATTTGCTCCGGCTCTGATATGCCCAATTGTTGAAGGTAAACCCGCGGATCACTTCCTTCTCCCGCATACTGCCAAAGGAGGCTGTCTAAATGGAGATGCGTGAGGCGTTTTTCCGTTTTCCGAAGTTCCGCAAGAACCTCGTCCCAGAATTCCTGGATTTTTTCCGTCTCTATCCATGGTGTCAATCGCTGCAATCGCGAATCCACGGGTACGGGAATGCCTCTGAAATCGAATCCGGCTTCACCTAGCAGAAGCAGACCAACACCCAAGGTCTTGGCAGAAAAAACTATGGTCTTCTTCTTTGGCTCTTGACCCATTGTTTCAGAGATCCCTTTCCATAATACATGGATCTGCTTCGCTGCATCTGTTGGATTCATTCCCCAAAGCCTCTTTGCCAAAGGGCTCCGCAAGAAGCGCCACAGACGGTCCACTTTTGCTTTTCCCAAACGCTCCGAACGGTAGAATGTCTCGAGCACATTCCCGAGAACCTCCGGAGAATCCGGAATGGGAGCTCGTTCCAAGTGCTTACGCAACGGTGGCCAGTAGGCTGTTTCTGCTTTGCCTTTAAGCTGGTAGTCATTAAGCCCTAATACAACCGTCAGAGTAAGAAATGCACCAGGGGAATAACGCTGTGAGACACCCCTCATCTCCTGGAACTCCGGACCCCTCTCCACAATTTTTCCCCAAGCAGACCAGGGTACCTGCTCCAGAACCTTGCTGATTTGCTGAACAGCCTTCACACCATTATTCACTCACGTCATCCTTTCTTCGCAACAGAAGACCCGTTTTCTCTTATCTGTCGCAATCTTTTCCGCAACCAATTGAGGCACCAGTTCCGGATCTTCCATTGGCCTTTCAGTTCGCGTGGGCGTTCTTCTTCCCAAGGAATGTAAACAGGAAATCCGTTGTCATTTAGCAACGGCTCCAGAAACTCCCAATAAGCCTTTCCGGCAAAGATAATGATTGGGGTGCGCGAAGGGATCCATTTATATCGATGAACTTCCTTCGTCAAAGTGTTGCAGACTTGTTCTGACCACTGCTTGCGGTAGCTCCGGGACTGGCGTGAGAGGAGCAAATCGTATGGCTTAATTACTCTCCCTGGTTTAACAAGGCGGTGTTCTGCCGAGAGGATAAACCATAATCCCTTTTCCGCCTGTTTCCTGCGCCGCAAGAAGTACTCCACCAACTGGCGGGTAAGGACGAAAAGATCGGAAGTGTAGAGATTCTTAGCCTGCCTTCGTCTGTCTGATTTCTTCTCAGTACAGGTAACCAAATAGACTTTCGGCACTACTGCCTTTCTCCTTACTGACTCGGCCTGTTCTGTTAGCCCCGCGCTAGCACGGGAACTGCTAAGCCAGTGGGCGTCCACAACGTTTTGAGCTTATTCTTCAAAGACTCCTCGGAGGCCCCGACGCCCCGCCCACCTGCCCATACGAGTTCCCTGTAAACTTCAATCAACAGCTCGAACATGCGGCCATCCGTAAACTCAAAAATTCCGAATTCTACCAGTATCGAAATCTTGGACTCTACAATCCTTCTCTCGACCTCTGCCCCTTGAAATTGAAAATAAGCTCCCGCAGGTGCCAGAAGAATCTCCAGCCGAAACGACACAAGACCAAGGTATCCGACCTCGGTATAAAACCGCTTGGCGAATAAGAGGAATGGGATAAGCCGGACTAAAATGTAATGGTCACGGATAGTCGTTACACTTTGGCCAGATTTCTCTATGGTTTCGCCAAACGGCTGCGCATAAAAAATGAAACCGTTGGTATGGATCTCGGTGAAATGAGGTGGGCCACTCACCCCTCTCCGTTGCCTGTCCTGCTCCGTGAGAAACAGATAAAGCCGGTCACTCCCGCTCATTTCATCGCGCGTCCTGGGAGGAAATGTCCACTCTCGATCTGCACGGCTTTCCAACTGTGAAGTGAGCTCAATGAGCCGATCGGTTGTGGCTAGATGCTTAGAAGGAACAATCGGCACTATGGACAAAGAGAGGAGTGGCAATGGGCATTTTGATTGGTCTCCATAATGGCTATCAAATACAGCTACATTTAAGTGCTGGAATCCCTCCCGGAACAGAGTGTCTCGGTAGGCATAAATCTTTTCCCTGCGACTCCTAAGAAGCTCCAACTGTTCCGCCGTGCCGGGGACCGGTTTGCACCGATCGCCGTCTCTCACGTAAAACCCCGTTCTCCCCTCCGTCCAATGAATTTCATCGTCAGAGAAAATCTGAACCAGGATAAGTTCCCTATCGCTTGTCATCGGATAGATGTGCACATCCAATTGGACTGGTGGATACACATGCACTAAGCTGAGAGCCACGTCTCGAATTCTCGTCTCTGAATCCTCGGACAATTTCGTCTTCTTCCGTCCGACGGCAGGAAGCTTTGGCTTGGCGTTGAGTTTCGATTCGCTCCGTTCTTCCTCAATCCCGATAAGCAGAACCCCTCCTTGTGTGTTGGCAAACGCTGCCAAATCCTTGGCTAACTCCTTCGCTGGTTCTGCGGAAGAAAAATCAGCTTTGTAATCTAACCGAATGTTTTCCTCGTATCGCTGATCAAGGAAAGCAATTACGTCTTCGAAGGGAACCGATTTCGCAGGTCGAGTGAAAAGGTCAATGTTTGCCATTTTAAGTCAGTGCTGGTTCATAAAAGTTTAAAAAGCCGCCGAGAGGAGTCGAACCTCCGGCCTGCTGTTTACGAAATCCCCTCGGTGTTTCCCTGTTGATTGCCCTTGTTCCCTAATCGTTGGGGTGGGTAGGACTTGCGCCGACCCTGTTTTGCCCCTGATTCCCCATGATTCACGCTGGTTTGGCCTGTTCTGTTAGCCCCGTGTTAGCACGGCCAGAGAAGCTGAGCCGGCGAGAGGGATTGAACCTCCAACCCCCGCTTTACGAAAGCGGTGCTCTACCATTGAGCTACGCCGGCATCAAAGAAGATTATATCCGTTAACCGATGGTTTGACAGCGCCGCGTTATTCACGAAGTCCCCGCTCAATCTGAAGCAAAACGGTTTTCGCTGGTTCAGGAAGATTCTTCCGGCCGTGGAGATCTCCTATCAACGCCTGGAGATGCGCTTCGCCAAACTGGTGGACACCCTCGCTGTCATCAATCAGCTCGAAGACCAAACGGTGGTGAAACTCGGCCGCTTTCTCAAGGACTTCGACCATGATCTCGACTGAGGTCTCATGGGCCCTCTGTCCGATCAGTCGCAGAAGATAACAAAACCCGGCCATCATCTCCCCAGCACAGAAGTAGAGATCGAAATTCCTATGCCTTGACCATCGCTCTATCTCTTTCAATGCTTGCTTGATCTCTCCAACACTGAGCGGACCTGAATCCGACATCTTTGGGGCATCGGGCAACCGGGAGTGAGGTCTCGACCAGGAGCCGGACTCCGAAGCGGCCAGGCGCAGCGTCGTCAGATTCACATTCAAAGGATCCCGATACATTTCCTCAATGTCAGTCCTGGAAATCAGTGGTGGCGGTACGGCCTCGGATTCAACCTCCTCAGCATCGGGAGGCGGAATTCCCAGTGATTGATCCGCTACGATCGCTAGGGCAATTAGGTGCTTGCAGGGATTCCGGCCGCCAGAAGCCGGACAGGTGCACTTCTTGGAGAGTCCGCTTCCACACCATGTCACTTCTGCTTCATAGGCCTGAGTCCCTCTGACGATCGCCCGAAACCCCTTAGGAATTGGTTCCAATGAGCCCACCCGCTCTCCCTGGGCATATTGCTCTCCACGTTGCCAGGCTTCTTGCGTCACCCGATAGAGCAACGCCCTAGCGTAAGACTGTTGCTTGGGAGAAAGTTCCTTAAAGTTCATGCTTTGAGAAGCGCCTTGACTTGTGGACGCAGTTCGCCGATCACCGTTTTAAACGAAGAAAGCCCAGGAACCAGAGAGCCGAGCCCCTGCTCCCAAGACTCTTCAATCATGGCCAACATCGTCTTAGGGAAAAAATCGTCGGATCCCGCGAAGGTGACATTGCGCACTGAACATTTCTGATGTAAGAAGGCAGGAAAATCAGAAAGATCCAAGCGTTTTCGGTAAGAACCAAAAATCCGCCAGAGGTCATAGTAATCCCGAGCTCTGGAACGGCTCCAGCCCCGTTCTTTCAGCGCCTCGATGTGCTGAAGAATCGCCCGGAGTTTCTCCGCCACAATCTCCTCCAGCGAGTAGACCAGGATGCTCGCCTGAAGCGGCTCGCCATACTCATGGAGCACCGTTCGCTTCGAGTATGGCTTAAGGACCTTCTCATCCACCGTGATCTCAACCCGGATCCGCGTGTGCGATGTCGACTGCCAGGGCAGACGCGCCCGGATTGTAAAAGCCTCCTGCCCTCCCGGATGGGGATCCCGCTCCGTGTAGCGTTGGCAAGAGATTTCCACCGGGGCGTATGGATCGATCAGTTTCATCGCCTTGGCGCAGACCCCCTGCATCGTGTTTTCCATCGCCTGACCTGTCGGGAAACGACCTATAGCAGAAAAGTCCAGATCTTCCGAGAAGCGGTAATCGCCGAAGTAACATTTCTTGAGAGCCGTGCCTCCCTTGAAAACCAGTGTCTCTTTGAGAGCTTCCGTCTGCGCGATGCCGGCTAAGATCCATGAAAGCAGGTAATCCCGCTCCAGCACTTCCCAGGGCAGCTTAAGGCGTTTCCGGACTTCCAAGAGCCGATTGCGAAGCGGCGTCACTTTCCCACCTTTCCCGGAAGATTTTCCTGAATCATCCACCGCCGGTTGCACGGCCCACGGTGGGGACCGATGGTATCCAGTACCCGATAACCCTTGCTGGGGATTGCCCGAAGCGGTTGTAGGCGACTTAGGCCAATTCCCTGTTGTTCGAGGATCCACCCAAGCCGCTTCCCGGTGGCTGCATCCAGTTTGAGGGAGTAGCGGATGATCTTATCTAAATCCAGTTCGGGTCCTCGCACCTGAAAAGCATGCAGGACCTCCGCAAAATCACCGCAGTATCGCGGCATCATCAGGCCATCGAGGAGCGTTCTTTCGGGATCCGTCATCTTGATCCGGGTTTCACCTACCCAGGTTTCCTCTATGCCAAAGAAGCGCTCCGGCTTGACCTGAACGAATTGGTAGATTGTCCCCCCAGCCGGATAACCCTTGTCAGACTTACGCTTATTCTTTTTTGTTCCGATCAAGCGAGGGATCGAGATTCCTGTGGTCGTCAATACAAAAACGCGCCGTGGAAGCTGCTCCGTTAAGCCGTGATGGTGAAGCGCCGACCAATGGCTGATCGCCGCCGGATGGACCAGCGCCATCCCGACCTCAAATTCATGCAGAGGGGACACGCCTGGGACGGAAGAGGAAAGAGAATAGAGCCCCTTTCGCAACCTCACCACCCACCCCGACCTGGCCAGATAATGCAGGGCCTGCCGGAGATAGCCGGTTGAGAGGCCCACTGCTGGAGCAATCTTTCTGACCCGTTCCAGCGTAAAAATCCGATCGCCGCTTTCGGCCAGTTTCCTGACCAGCTCAATCCCAGCGGTGCTATGGATAATCCTTTCTGTTGTACTCATTCTGATAGCTATAATACATTGGTTGTTCGATTGAATCAAACAAATAACATATTAATAATAAACTGGCGTGGAAGCAGAGAGGTACTGGAAAAGTTATGCGAGTGGAAAAGCGGCCCCTTTCTGTTGGCACGTGATTTGTCAGTGCCCTATTTACCCAGGTAGCGCCTCAGTTCCCGTTCCAGGGTTACTCGGAAATCCTTCGCGATCCCCTGCTGGTCGCGTGGAAGGAAAAGTTTCAACTCTTGAAGCGGCTCCGATTTCATGGCTTTAAGCCGAATCAGAACCTCCTTGAGAATCCGGCGATCCCGCTGAGGCAAGAGCCCCTTGCGCAGGATGAAGTAAAGATCATAGAAGTCTCTCGGCTTGGCGCGGTCCAGGAGGGCCTTGAGTTTCTCCTCCACCAGCAGTTCCTGCGGGAGGTGCAGCAACGTGTAGGCCGGCAGAAAATCTCCGGCAATCAGCGCTGTTTCCGGTTTCACTGCCGATCGGTCCCGCAGGGAAATCTCCAGTCGGATCTCCACGCGGTAATCCCCAAATCGGTTATGGATGATCCCCAAATACCCTCCGCTGATCGCTTTAGCCTCCTCAATGTCAATGGACACGCCGACCCGCTCGACAATACTCAGGGTATCTGTGATTAACTCCTCGATCGCCGGTTTCCGGATCCCAAATCCGGAGAAGTCCAAGTCTTCCGAGAACCGGGGGCTGCCATAGATGATGCGAAGCGCCGTTCCCCCTTTAAAGAGCACCCTGTCAGCTGCATGACGCTGATAGAACGCCGATAGGAACAGGTGCTGGCAGTATTCCCGGGCGATGTTGATTGCCGTCGTCTGATGCTGCGTGGCAAGTTTCTGGATCGTCTCAACAGTAATCACCCCGTCACCTTCTTGAGAAGCTGAAGCAAAGACGGGCGCCCAAATAGCTGAGCATAGGATCGCAGTCGTTTTCTACTGAGAGTCCGCAGGTCGAGCCGGTCGTTCAACTCTTTCTTCCTTAAATCCACAAAATACAACGTGTCGACCACGGCCTTTTCCGGTGTCGCCATAAGGACCGTTTCCACCCCCATCTTGACCGGTTCGTAACCGGTAAATGCGGACTTCTTCAACCGATGATATTCGAATGTCTTGCCGAGCGACGTCAGCGCTCGCGTAGGACGCGTGGTCGCCAAGGTGATCACGTAGGCGGCCTCCGGGATCAGGTGGTAGTGCGACAAGGCGAACTCGAATGAGATGTACGACGGCTCGTAGAGCCGATTGGCAAGGACCAGTTCTGATGGGGGTTGATCCGCTAAACAGTAAAGCCCATTTCGAAGTTTGAGGAACACTCCTCGCTTGGCGTAGCGATGCACGAGAAAGCGGGCCGCGATGGCGGAGATGCTTAAGATCCGCTGGAGCTCCAACGGGCTAAACAGTCGCAGCCCACGCTTCCGGATGGCCTGCTCGACTTGTATCAAATTCACTTTATTAGCCATACTGCTAATAATATAGACTCTACTCCGGATTGTCAAGCAGGCCTGCATCCAAAAGATGAAGCATAGGAAGCTTTACGTCTTAGGCCTATCGCCATGAACTTAACCGTCGGTGACGGATTTCAGCAGGCCGGGTCCTCCCCGGAGATGGGCGAAGGATTTCCGGCGTTTGCGGGCTTCGGAGAACTTCCGACGGCGTCGAGGACCCTTGCGGTGCTGGACGAGGATTGCGCCGAGCGTCGTATACGAGGAGGGAATCACATGCCAGCCAGGGAACTTGATTGCGACGCCCGGGTTGAGGGCTCGGGTCTTCAGGGCATACACCTGGACGACGCAGTGGTCGTTGGCTGCCAGCGCCAGCTTGGGGAACAGTTTCGCCGGCGAGAGCTGCTCCGGCAATACCCGCGCTTGCTTGGCGATGCCGGCCTGAGCGACCCGGAACGCCGTATGCACGATTGCCGCCGCATAGACCTGCTGAGCGACGAGGTTGGGATGCGAGGCGTAGAGGCAGTGCAGATCGAGCGTTTCCTTCAGGTCGAAGAAGAGCCTCTCGACCGACCAGCGCAGGCGGTAGAGCGCCAACGCCTCTTCCGGCGCCAGCCGGCTCGGCTCCAGTACGTTGGTCAGCAGATCCAGTCGGCGGCCGGGGCCTCGGTAGCGGATCAAGCGGAGGATCCGCTTGGGCTGCCCGACTCCGCAGCCGACTTCCACCAGGATGTCTTCCAAAAGGCTTCGGCTGTCCTGCTGGCGGGAGAGCGCCGTCCAGTGTTTGAGTTTGAGCCGGCCATTGAGGCGGAACAAACCGTACAAGTGCAGGTTGGCCAACTGGTGGAAGTATTGCAGCGAGCTGTAGAGGCGGTCTCCCACCAGCAGAGCTCCTGGCCCAAGATCCTTCAGGGTCGATTGGGTTCGGGGCAGTTCCGGTTCGGCCGCGTGGGGGTAGTAGAGGACCTGGCGCGTGATCCCGCGGAACAGATCGTAAAAGGCGGTCAGGCACCCCGGCAAGACCTGCGCCGGTTCCCGGCGCAGGAGCTTCAGCCGATGGCCGATCGCATCCAGGCGCGAGCCATCCACGACGAGGATCTCGGGGAACCGCTTGCGCAGCCGCCCCAGCCAGGAGGCGTACGCCGGCCGCGCGTGGGGCAAGATACTTCGGGTAAAAGCGGCATAGGTCGCTTGGAACAAGTGGGGTCTGAGCCCTTGAGCCTTCTTGAAGAAGGCCCGCGGGGTGGCCAGTACCCGGGGCCAGAGCTTGTCTCGGCCCCGACCCTTGCGCGTCTGGTCCAAGCCGTGCTGGATCGAGGCCGGGTGCCGGACGATCATCGCGGCCCAGAACAGGTTGACGGCGTAGAAGGTCCACTTCCGGCTGCGCTCCGTGGTCCGATGACGGCGGAACACCGCCTCGCACAAAGCAGGGGTCAGGTGATCCAGCAGCAAACGGGTCATCTTCAGCAGGTCGACGCGCAGGGTCTTGCGAACCGGCTTCTCGCAACCTGCCGGGATGGCCGAGGTGGAATCCTTGGGTTTGTGGAGCATCCGCAGCACCCCTCCCAGGTGCAGACACGTCCTGTTGGGGGGAGCCCCACGGGCCTTCAGGATACCATTTCATGATTTGGGACCGACGGTTAAGTTCATGGCGATAGCTTTTACGATGGTGCCTTTCCTCCGAAAGGCCGGCGCTGATGTTATCATGTTTATTATCACGTTTCTTGGTTGTTATCGCCTTTTGCGCCACATCGCCCCTCGCCCGGTTCCCAAGACTTCCAGTTTCCCTTCGTCTCGCAATTTCTCCAGGATGACCCGAATCATCGGACGGCTGACTCCGGGACAGGCCCGCGCAAGTTCCCCGACGCCGAAGGTAGCCGGGAGGTGTTGGACCGCCTCCCGCACCCATGTTGTTTTAGCTCCGCGGCTCGCACGGACGACCCCTACCCGATCTTCGAATTCTTTATAGGCGGTCAGCAGGATGCCCAAACTGAACTGCCACCAAGGCAACAGGCGATGGCGCCCTTCGTGCCATTTCTGGGAGGATTCCTGCAGAACCTCGTGATAGCTTTGCTTGCTCTCCTCAATGAGGCGCTCGATGCTGATGTAACGGCCGACGTCATAGCCCGCTTGGTGGAGGAGCAAAACGGTCAGCAACCGGGAAACCCGCCCATTGCCGTCAGTAAACGGATGAATGCAGAGAAAATCCAATACGAAGGCGTGCAGGAGGAGAAGGCGATCCACGCGCTGTTCCTCCCAAAGACGGTTAAACCGCACGCACAGTTCCTTCATGTAAGAGGGCGTGTGGGCCGCGGAAGCCGGAGCAAACCGCGTGATCCACCAGCCATCGGGCAAACGCTCCTCGATAGAGTTATCGCGCCGCTTCCAACCTCCGGCAGGCAGGGCAGTCCGGCGGAACATTTCTTTGTGCATCTTGAGGATGGCTTCCGGAGTGATCTCTATTCGCTGGAAAGAGGTGTGGATTCTCGCCAGAACATCCCGGTAACCCACGACCTCCGCCTCCGGCCGATTCTTGGGGGTGCCTTTCTTCTCAAGGAGAGCCCTTAACCGTTTCTCCGGAACGACCACTCCCTCAATTCGGTTAGAGGATTCCGTGCTCTGGATGATCGCCACCTGGCGCAGGGTTTCCAGAACCTGCGGAGTCTGCCGGGTGAACAACTCCTGCTTTCCACGGTATTCTCCCAAAGCCCGCAGCGTCCCGGCCATCTCAATGGGAACCGCTTGCTGTTCCAGAAAGTTTCGGTCGAAAGATTTCATCGCCTGGAATCCAGACCGTTTGTTATCCGCTCCCGGTTTGCGCTAACATCGGGAAATGGCTGAAGCCGCAATCCTATGAAATGCATCAGGTTGTTGTTTCAGCGCCCTCCATTATCTTTAGCGTAAAGATAATGGATCCGGCCGGAAATGCATCCATTGAAACATTCGGGTCTTCTGGGTTTAGTGTGGGTCATTTTTAACGGTTTGTCGACGGTAAAAACGCTTTGAAAACTTGACACGTTTTGCCTGGGGCCGTAAGGTCTTGGTTTATGAAGACCAAGACCAGCTTGAATGCTCTCTACAGCTTT
>JACPXA010000220.1 GCA_016196785.1 Elusimicrobiota bacterium | reverse complement strand
TCCAGCAGGTGGGCCATCGCCACCCCTTGCTGTTCCTTGATGAGCTGCGCTTGGGAGACCGAGGTTCTCAGTCCGTAAGCGATATCCCGCGTGATCGAATCCCCGCCGATCGGCAATTTCTCCGTGAAGTACACGCTGCCGTCGAAGTACACCGCCATGTCGGTGGTCTGGCCGCCGATGTCAATGAGCACACAGCCAAGCTCCCGTTCTTCCTGGGTGACGACGACTTCACCCGCCGAGAGGAGCCCATACACCGGTTCGACCACGGTGAACCCCGCCAGATTAATCGCCTTATACACATTGTTGAGATGCGACCGCGACGCGGTCACGATATGGACATCCACCTCTAAGAGCGAGCCTTCCATGCCAACCGGGTTAGGGACCCCCTGTTGCCGGTCGAGGGTGAAATCCTGGGGAATCGTGTGGATGATTTCCCGGTCGCTTGAGAGATGAACCGCCTGGGCGTTCTCAATGACCTTTTGGACGTCGTCGGCCGTGATTTCTTTGTCGGTTCGAGCGATGTTGAGCGCCCCATGGTTATTGAAGGTCTGGAGGTGCGCCCCACGGATGCCGATGATGAGGTCGCGGACCTCGACCTTGGCCGGCTCCTCGGCGGTTTCGACGGCCCGCCCAACCGCGCGCGCGGTTTCGTCAATATTGATGACTACCCCCCCTTTCAAACCGCCGGGGGTGGCCACACGACCCCCGCTCAACAGCGTCACCTCACCTGTCTCCGGATCACGTTGCCCAATGATGCAACTCACTTGGGCGCTTCCAATATCCAAACCAGCAACCAGCTCAGGTCGAGCCACGATGCCCCTCCTTGGGTTTAACGACGATGCGGTCTGGCTGATAGCGGAGGTCAACGTATTCAACTCCGCGGTAGCGACGACGCGCGTCGGTCAGGACCTCGCTGAGCTGGGACTGCATCTCCCCCAGGCGTTCTTCCTGTGGGGACCCCCAGAATACCTGTGTGCCATCCTCCAACCACAGCGCGATTCCCTCATGCCCTCCACTCAGGGAAAGCCGGTCCACCGCGCATCGGACGAGTTTTTGCTGTAGGGGGTCTTTCTTCCGTCCCCAGGCCGTCAGAAAACGGGCCAGCAGCTGCCGATCCTCTTGCGAGGCGGGGGTCACGAACTCAGGATACGCCGTAAGGCGCTCCGGTTGCTTTACGGGAAAGAGCACACCAGCCGCATCCACCGCCCACCGGGCACCGCCCTTCCAGCTCCAACCGACAGCGTTTCGTTCCTGGACGTGGAGGACGAGCCGCGCGGGCCATCGCCGTTGAATCTCCACGCGGGATACCGATGGACATTGCTTCAAAATGTTCCGCTCCACCTGGGTCTGCGAAAACCCCCACAGGGAATCCCCGATGCGGACCGGGAGCGCCGCCCTAATGGCTGGTTGGGTCTCTGAGGGAATTCCCACGATCTCAATGTCCTGGATACGCCACGCCATGGCGGATCGGAACCAGTTTGCTCCCAAGATGCCCACCCCACCCAACACCATCCAGACCCCTCCGGCCCCGGCTAACCCAACGGCCAACACCTGCAACTGGTGCCGGCGCCGGGTCCTGACTTTCCTCCGCGATCGCACTCGTTGCCTAGGCATCCTAAGCATCCAGCGAATACTTTAGAATTTTCAAGACCAACTCATCAAAGGAAATTCCAATCGCCCGGGCGGCTTCCGGTAAAAGCGACGTCTCGGTCATGCCCGGGATGGTGTTCACCTCTAACAGGAACGGTTCCATCCGGCGGTCCACGATCATGTCCACGCGGGCCACCGCCTTCGCCCCCAGCGCTCGAAAGGCTGCCAGCGCCAACATCTGGACCCGGTGCAGGACCCCAGCCGGCAACCGAGCGGGGATGACATGCGTGGATTTTCCCGGGACGTACTTGGCTTCGTAATCGTAAAACGGATTGGCGGGGATGATCTCAATGACGGGGAGCGGCTGGTCCCCCAGGATGCCCACCGTCACCTCGGTTCCCCGGATGTAGGCTTCAACCAGCGCGCTCGGGCTCAATCGCCATGCGCGTCGGAGCCCTCGCTGGAACTCGGCTGGGGTCCGGGCAATTGTGACCCCAAGCGCCGAACCTTGCATCGTCGGTTTAACGACCACCGGCCACCGACGGGTTGGGTGGGGGATCCTAGAACTCATCCCGAAACCCTCCTCGGGCTGCAGCCTCGGGAGGGCGGCCTGCGGCGGCGTCAGGCTCGCTCGGCATACCGTTCCGTCGTCAAGTATGCCGTCGCTCGCCTTCCTGGCCTCGGCGCGCCCCCCAAGGCTTCGCTTACCGAGCATGGTTTCGGGATGAGTTCTATTTCCCCGGGCAATAACCAATCCGGCCGGCGTGGGCAGCCCAGCCGCTTGAAAGATCTGCTTGGTCAGCCCCTTATGAAGCGCCACCGCAGAGGCCGCAACCCCGGAACCGGTGTACGGGATCTCGAGGACTTCCAGCATCCCTTGGACCGAACCGTCCTCTCCCCCGGGCCCATGCAACGCCAGAAACGCGATATCAATCCGGTGACGTTGTAACCGTTGGGGGAGGGTCCGATCAACATCAATGCCGCGGGCCGCGATGCCCAGCCGCTTAAGCGCCGCAAGGACCGTCCGGCCAGTCCGAAGCGAGATCACCCGCTCCGGTGACCACCCCCCCATGAGCACCCCTACCCGTCGCCCCTTCAACCATTGGGGGACGTAGCTGCCTTTCTGCCTTTTCTCCGATGTCTTCATCGCTCGCTATAACTACGTCCCCTGTGGGCCAACGATTTTAATCTCCGGCTCTAGTTCGAGTTGAAAGCAGTCGCGCACACGGCGTTGAGCCTCGGCGATGAGCAGGGAAACATCACGGGCGGTGGCGCGGTCAACGTTCACGATGAAGTTCGCGTGACGCGGCGAGATCTGGGCCCCTCCGATCCGGTGTCCCTTGAGGCCGACCGCCTCAATCAACCGTCCTGCACGGTCCCCCGGTGGGTTTTTAAAAATCGAGCCAACATTAAAGGTGCCCAACGGTTGGGTTTCAGCCCGGAGCTTGAGCAGGGCGCTGACGCGTTGGCGAAGGGCCTGCCGATCGCTTGGAAGGAACCGTAACGTTGCGCCCACCACCACCGACCCACCTAGGCTTGAGGTCCGGTACCCGAAGGAGAGCTCATGGCGAGAAAGCGTCGTTCCCTCGCCGTCCGGTCCCATCACCTCAACGGCGTTCACCAATTCCCCGATCGCCCCCTCCGAGGTTCCCGCGTTCATCACCAATGCGCCGCCCAGGGTGCCTGGCACCCCAACCAACGACTCCACCCCGCCCAATCCGGCCTCCACGGCACCCTTGACCACAAAGGGCAACATGGCTCCTGCGCCAGCCACCAGGGAAGTGCCTTCAATCGTATACTCTGCAAGCTGTCCTCTCAACCGCACGACAGCCCCGGGAAATCCGTGATCACAAAACAGCACATTCGACCCCGCCCCCAACAGAAAACACGGCAGTTTGAGGTGCCGGAGGATGGAGAGCGCCTGCCGGAGTTCTTCTCGCGAGGCCACCTCCACATAGAGCTCGGCAGGACCTCCAATATGAAACGTGCACTGTTCAGCTAAGGGGACCTCACAGCGCACGCGGGTCGCGTGCCGTCGGAGCTCCGCCAGGACATCGGCGGCAACCGTCACACTCGGCACCGCGCTAATACCTCCACCCCCACCTTCCATACATCCCCCGCCCCGAGGGTGAGGAGGAGATCGCCTGGCCGCAACATCTCCTGCAAACCGTCTAACCCATTGGCCCCCGTGAAGAGCTGGGCGTCCGGATGTGACGCCTGGACCGCCTGAAGGATGAGCTGCGCGCTCACCCCAGGGATAGGACGTTCCCCGGCGGGATAGATCTCCATAATGCGGACCACGTCGGCCACCTGAAAGGCGGGACCAAAGGCCTGATGCAGGAGCCGCGTCCGGGAAAACCGATGCGGCTGAAAGAGGACAACCAGACGGCGATTCGGCCAATGTTCCCGAATGGCGGAGAGCGTTGCCCGGATCTCGGTGGGATGGTGGCCATAGTCATCCAGGACCACAATCCCTCCGACCTCGCCTTTGATTTCAAGGCGGCGGCCGACCCCGGTAAAAGACGCCAACCCTGCGGCCGCCCGTTCAAAGGGTACCTCAAGTTCGGCGGCCGCCGCCACCGCCGCCAAGGCGTTCAGGACGTTGTGTTGTCCGGGAACTCGAAGGTGGAGTTGGCCCAACGGCTGGCCGCGATGGACGACCTCACAGCGGGATCCGAGCCCGTCCCGTTCAAGGCGCCGCGCCATGAAATCGCTCGGCGTCTGGAGGCCATAGGTGACCGTCCGGCGGGTGACCTGGGGGAGCAACGCCCTCGCCTCGGCATCATCGTGACAGACGACCGCACACCCATAGAAGGGGACGCGATTCATATAGGCCAGGAAGGCCTCCCGCAGCCGCTCCATCGTCTTGAAGAAATCAAGATGATCATCGTCAATGTTGGTGACCACGGCGATGGTGGGGGACAACTTCAAAAACGAGCCGTCTGATTCATCAGCTTCCGCCACTAGATAGTCCCCGCGACCAAGCTGAGCGCCAGACCCGAGTCCCTTGAGCCGCCCTCCGATGATCACCGTGGGATCCAACCCTCCCCCCTCTAGCGCCAGCGCGATGAGCGAGGTGGTTGTCGTCTTCCCGTGCGTGCCAGCGATGGTAATGGAGTACTTCAAGCGGGCAAGCTCCGCGAGCATCTCGGCACGTGGAATGACCGGGATATGTCTCGCTTGCGCGGCCACGACCTCCGGGTTATCCGGCCTGGCGGCGCTCGTGACGACCACCACCTGGGCCTGCTCCACGTGCTCGGGACGATGCCCAATCATCACCGTGGCGCCCAACTGGGCCAACCGCTGGGTTTCCTCACTCACTTGGAGATCAGACCCTGAGATCTGGTAACCTAAACTGAGTAAAATCTCAGCAATGCCAGCCATGCCAGATCCTCCGATCCCAACCAGATGGATCCGCCGAATCCGTTTAAACATCAGCTAAGAGACATACAAGAGCGCACATTTCAAATACTCGGTTTCCGGCATGGAGAGGAGAATCGGGTGATCTGGGGCTTGCGAGCGAACGGCCCAGAGCTGCACCCGGCGGCCGGCCTTCTGAGCCGCCCGGCGCAACATGTTCAGGAAGTGCACGCGGTCCACGTGGTGGGAACAGGAGCTCGTTAAGAGAAGCCCACCCTCTGAGACGCAAGCGAGCGCGAGGGAGTTCAACTTTTCGTAGCCTTTTAATGCCACAGGGACCTGTTGCTTCGAACGAGCGAAGGCCGGTGGATCGAGCCCGATTATATCAAATTTGTCCTTGGCTCGAGCACATGCAGTGAGGTATTCCTCCATGTCACCGATGACAAAGCGACAGGTTGGCTTGAGCCCGTTCGTTTCCGCATTGCGCTCGGCCAGCTGGATCGCCGGCGCCGATCGGTCCACCCCGATGACCTCTTTGGCTCCCGCTTTCCCGCAGGTAAGCCCGAACGCCCCCACGTAACAGAAACCGTCTAACACCCTGGCGCCGGCACACCACCGCTGGACCATCTGATGATTCTCAGCCTGATCCAGGAACAGCCCAGTCTTCTGGCCCTTCAGGAGATCCACCCAAAGGGTTAACCCGCGGGTGTGGACGCTCACGAGTTCAGGGACGGTGCCTCGGGCGACCTCTACGGCCAAGGGCAAACCCTCCAAGGTGCGTAAGGGGGCATCATTCTTCAATACGATCCCGGCCGGCTGAAACATCCGCTCACAGACATCGAGCAGCATGGGGAGCTGGCGCTCCATTCCAGCACTCAAGCTCTGGATCACCAGATAACGACCATACCGATCAACGATCAATCCAGGGAGGCCATCGCTTTCCCCATACACCACCCGGAGGGCGTCAGTCTCTGGCAGGAAACGTTGCCGACATGTCCAGGCTTGCGCGAATCGCCGCTCAAAGAACTCGGGGGTCATGGGCTCCCGAGCAGTCGTTAACAGCCTCACCCGGATCAACGAATGGGGATGATAAAATCCCATTCCCAGAAATCGGCCCCCATGGGTGAAGAGCTCGACAACGTCTCCCGCGCTGAGGTCTGTTGGCGCCTCCTCCACCTCATTGGAGAAGACCCAGCGGTGCCCATCGAGGAGTCGCCGTTCCTCCCTGGGCTTTAGCACTACCCGCGCAAGATTTGACACCAGATCTGGGTGCCGACGGAGGCCTTCAGGGTTTTGGCGGCGTTGCCTTCCCGTTGCGCAATTTCCACATAGCCGGATGATCCTATGACGGCGAGAAGAGCGGGAGTGGCCGCTGCGGCCTCAGCCCCTGTGGCGGCCGCGGCAAAGGTCGGGCTCAAGTTGTGAATGCGTCTCCCACGGATCGAAAAGACAAGCCGCTGCCGCCGAGTCCCTTTGGCAAGCGTCACCAGCGGTTCGTGGGCCACTCCAAACGTCGTGATGAGGTTCCCGAAGCGGTCAATGGTGAGCACCTCGCCGACCCAGCGATCACCCTCTCGCTCGGGGTGGGGAAATGGGAGACGAACCCAACGCTGCACCGCCGGACCGAGCGCGTGGAGCGCGGTCCCACGGCTGAGGTGGGCGGCGACCGGTGCCAAGATATCCCGGCCATGAAAGGTTGAGCTCACGGGGTGCCGGAAGTACCACGCATTCTCGATGGAGACCATGGTCTTGGGCGATTCATGACCCATGACCCACGAGAGCACCCCGTTGTCGGGCCCCAGGAAGGTGTAGCGAGCGGTCTCCGCAGCGAGCAGCCGACGGCCCGACCCCACCCCTGGGTCTACCACGCACAGGAAGATGGTGCGGCTCGGGAAATACGGGGCACTCACCACCAGATGAAAGGCGGCCTGGCGGATATCGAAAGGATCAAGGGCGTGACACAGATCCACCACCTGGACCTGGGGGTTGATGCTCAGAATGACTCCCTTCATCACACCGACAAACGGATCCTGGTGTCCAAAATCCGTGAGCAGCGCGATTACTCGCTGGTTTGTTCTAGAACTCATCCAACCACTGACGAACGTTCTGTTTGATTTCGGGATAGTTGGCGCGCGTCAACCGCCAGGTCGCCGTGTTGGCTAACCGCTGAATCTCTTCAGTGAAGGGCTTCGCCCCGGCTCGGATGGTCGCTAACACCCGCTTGGGTGAAGTCAGGCACTGCATGAGGACAGCATGGAATCGTTCGGAGAACATCTCCATCACCCCGATCTCGTCAATCACAATTAAATCCTTCTCTTGGATGGCTAACTCTAACGCTGGCGTCCCAACCGCATCCAAGGTCGAAACTTCCACCCCGTACTTCCCAACTTTATGCGGGGTCTTTCTCCCTTTCTCAGCCAGCAGTCCCTCTCGCCCGTCAAAGGTTTTCAGCACAAACCCGAGACGGTTCCTTCCTTCACGGATTTCTTCGGTGAAAAACCCGCCAATCCGATCCCGGTAGGGTAACGTCACCTCTTTGATCAACGTGGTCTTCCCGACCCCAGGTGTTCCAGCGATGAACAGATTCTTAGAACTCATGTGAGATGAGTTCTAATTACGGGAGCCCCCACAGGCGATGCAATTGCGGGATGATCCGCACGTCACGTAACTGACAGCGGGCGAGTTGTTCCCAGGTCATGATGGATTCCCAGGGTGCGGGAGCGATGCCGTTGAAGGGTGTGGCTGGTTGGATGACCAAGGGAACCGTGGGGTCGCTCTGAGCAATGAGGGTAACGACTCGTTCAATCTCCCAGAGTTGGGTCCGGTCAGTAACGACAACCTTCACAAAGGTCTTACCAAGCCCCACCCGAAGGAAGGCTTCATGGAGCTTCCAGAACGCCGGACCGCACGCAGAGGGCAGTTTCATGTCCATCGCCACGACGTCGCAGCGGGCGATGATCCGCGCCAAGGCGTGTGGAAGCGTCCCGTTGGTCTCAAGATAAATCCGCAAGCCGCGGGCCTTGATGGGAGAAATCAAGAGGTCTAAGGTGTCGGCATGCAGGAGGGGCTCTCCCCCGGTGAAGGAGAGGCTTACATGCCGCTGTTCCGCCTGCAGACGATCGACCGCCTCCAGAATGGCCTCCACCCGCATGGGCCGCCCACTCCCCATCGGGATGCTCTCCGGGGTATCACAGTAATCGCAGTGGAGATTGCATCCTCCGAAGCGGAGAAAGATCTGTCGTTCCCCCGCATAGAGGCCTTCGCCCTGGAGCGTTGAGAAAATTTCCAAGACTGGCACGGCCACTACCTGAATCCTCTCCCCCCGATGGGGGGAGAGGGCCTGCCCCGAGCGGAGTCGAGGGGTGGGGGTGAGGGGGGTTGCCTCAGACATGGGTGAGGTAGGCCGCAGCGGTGGTGTCGGTTTCCCACACCGTCACCTTAGCCACCGCACACTGTCCGAGGGTGGTGGCTTTGAGACCCGCTTGGAGATGATCGCTTAGAAATTTCGCAAGGTTCTCCGCCGAGGGGTTCAAGCGATCGAAAGGGACAGTCTCATTCAAGTTATGGTGATCAAAGGGAGCCAGCAAACGATTCAGGACCGCCTGAACGTGCGTGAAGTCCACGAGATAGCCGGCCTTCGGATGTAGTTTCCTTCCCCGCAACACGACCTGTACCCGCCAATTATGCCCATGCAACGGTTCGCGTCGCCCTCCCGGCAACTTCAGCGCATGCGCCCCACTAAACCCCCCTTCCACAATTATCTCATACATAAACGGTTAGATCCATGTGCCGATGTCCACCAGGTGGACTGGGGTCAGTCGTTTGCGGAGGAACCGCAACCCGAACTGGATGAATTTCTTGGGGGCATCCGTGACAAAATAGCGCCGTTCGGGTGGACTGGCCGCTCGCCGTTTGAGGCCGAGGGAGTCCAAGACCTCGCTCACGACCGTGGCGGTTTCCTCCGCAGAATCAATGAGCGCCACCGTGTTCCCCCGACCGTTGCCCCTCGAACTCGTCACCTCCTGGAGAACCCCTTTCAGGAGCGGGTAATGGGTACATCCCAACACGAGGGTGTCAATCCGTCGGCGTAAGAGGGGTCGTAAATACGTGCCGGCGATCTTGAGCGTCACGGGGTGGCGGATCCATCCTTCTTCCACGAGTGGGACGAACAGCGGGCAGGTCTGTCCAAAGATGCGGGCCTTCCCATCCAAGCGCTGAATCGCCCGCGCATAGGCGCCGCTCCGGATGGTCCCTTCAGTGCCGATCACCCCGATCCGCCGGTTGCGGCTCGCGGTCAGGGCAGCCCGGACGCCAGGTTCGATCACCCCTATGACCGGGATGGAGAGGCGGTCGGTCAGCGCAGAGAGCGCGTAGGCGGAGGCGGTGTTGCAGGCGACGACCAGCATCTTCACCCGTTGGCGCATAAGGAACTCCGCGATCTCGAGCGAGAACCTCGTCACCACCGCTTGGGATTTCGATCCGTAGGGGACCCGCGCCGTGTCCCCAAAGTAAATGGTCGGCTCGTGGGGGAGTTGGCGCATGATGGCGTCAAGGACGGTGAGCCCCCCGACGCCAGAATCGAAGACCCCGATGGGTCGCTGACCCGGTTTCATGGGCTGGGAGCCTCTCGAACGGAGAGACGTCCCTCAAATTCTCTCACACCCGCCAAGAGCGCTTCGATCATCCGCTTACGGAACCGGCGATTGCGGAGGTTCCGTTCATCGCGGGGATTGGAGAGAAAGGACAACTCGACCAAGGCAGCGGGCATCTCGGTCCCTCGGAGGACATAGAACCCCGCCTGCCGCACCCCGCGATTTTCGGTCACCCCCCGCTGTTCCACCTGGCGGGCGATGACCCCACACAGCTCTGAGGACACATTGATGTTATCGGTTCGCACCAACGATCGCAAGAGCGGCTCTACGGTCTTCCGCTCTTTGGGGGAGCGGCTCTCCAGTTCAATGACGGAGTTCTCAAACCGCGCGACCGCGGCCGCCTGCGGGTCTGAGGCCTTCTCCGAGAGGAAGTAAATCTC
>JACPXA010000203.1 GCA_016196785.1 Elusimicrobiota bacterium | reverse complement strand
TCCTCGTTGGAACGCCTCCAATTTCCCTGAGGGTTCATGATGGACATACGCACACCCGTCCGTCAGATCAAAAAGGTATGGAAGAGCATCCCGACCATCGAAGGAGCCGGGGTGCGTCTCAAGCGCGTCTTCGGCTTCCACGAAGTGCCGCAGCTGGACCCCTTCCTCCTGCTGGACTGCTTCCACTCCGACAACCGCGACGACTACGTGAAGGGTTTCCCCTGGCACCCGCACCGCGGGATCGAGACCATCACGTACGTCTTGGACGGCGACGTGGAGCATCAAGACAGCATGGGCAACAAGGGGGTCATCCGCTCCGGCGACGTCCAATGGATGACGGCCGGCGGGGGGATCATCCATCAGGAGATGCCGCAGGGAGACGTCAAGGGACGGATGTGGGGATTTCAGCTCTGGGCGAACCTTCCCGCGAGCCAGAAAATGATGGATCCTCGGTACCGGGAGGTGACGGCCGACCAGATTCCGGCCGTCAAAACGCCGGAAGGGGCCACGGTCCGGATCATCTGCGGGGAGGTGGCCGGCACGCGGGGGCCTGTCCGGGAGATTGTGACGGATCCCGAGTACCTGGACGTCTCCCTGCCGGCGGAGAAATCCTTCACCCACTCGGTCAAGCCCGGCTACACCGTATTTGCCTATGGAGTGGATGGGGAGGGGGAAGGAACCCTTACACTTTACGAGTCAGCCGGCGATACGGTGCTGGTGACCGCCGACAAGAAGCCGGTCCGTTTCCTGCTCGTATCCGGCAAGCCGCTTAAGGAACCGATCGCCTGGTACGGCCCGATCGTCATGAACACCAAGGACGAGCTCAAAACCGCCTTCCAGGAATACGAGGCAGGCACCTTCATCAGGAAATAGAAGAATGTAAGACATTTCGTCTTACATATGTTATACTTTTTGGTGGAGGTGAAAAATGAAATCGGTGAATATTCGTGAGTTGACGCACCATTTCTCGAGTTATTTAAAGGTGGTTAAGAGAGGCGAGCGCATTGTGGTCATGGATCGCAGTTCGCCGGTCGCGGATCTCGTCCCTCATAACGAGAATCTGGCTTCGCCCGGCTGGAAAAGACCCCTTCAGAAGATTCGGGTGAAGGGAGAGGCGTTGTCCGAAACGACGATTCGTTTGCGGACTGAGGAACAGTGAGGGCGTTTGTCGACACTTCCTCGCTTTTTAAGAAATATGTGGAAGAAAACGGTTCGGAAGAATTTAGCGTGCTCCTAAAGGATGTTTCTGAGGTAGTGGTATCGCCTGTGACCTGGATTGAGATGAATGCGGTGGTTGCCAGGCGCCTGCGCGAAAAATCAATGACGTCTCAACAAGCTGAGTGGCTCCGATTGGAGGCGCGCAGGGATTTTCAGAGTTTTCATCAGGTATTCTGGAATGAGAACCTGGAAAAAACCGCCACGGATTTAATTCATCGGCACTCGCTCGCCACACTCGATGCCATTCAGTTAAGCTCGGGGATGCTTTCAAAAGCCGAGCTTTTTGTCACATCGGATCAGAGACTATTTGAGCAGGCACGGAAGGAAATGCGCAAGGTCGTCTGCATTTGAAGAAACTCTTCGTCGAGACTTACGGATGGCCGTTGTTCCGGGAACCCCGGACTATTCGGGGTGCTGGAGGTTTTTTGTGAAGCGCTTGCAGGAGCTGTCTCGCCAGCTTGTCGGCCATCGGTACGGGGCGATCCTGTTCATTTTTCTGACCGCGGCCGCCCTGACCGGGATCATTTCGGTATTGTTCATGTGGGTTTTTGAGTTCGTGCTGAGGCACCGCCTGGATTTTCACCGCATCGGTCCCTGGTGCTGGATCACGACCCCGCTGGTCTTTCTCATGTCGGCTTGGCTCATACGGCGGTTCGCCCCTTTCGCCGAAGGGACGGGAATCCCGCAGGTTATTTTCGCGGCTCAGCAGCTCACGGAGAATTCCAAAAAGTCGTTGCTTCCGCTGGTTTCCGTCCGAACGATGGCAGTCAAGGCGGCCACGCTGCTGGCCGTCCTCTGGGTAGGCGCTTCCACCGGCCGGGAAGGGCCGACGGTCCACATTGCGGCCTGTGTCTTTCTGGGCGCTGTCCTCCTTCTCCGGAAACTGACAAAGCTCAACCTGGACATGCGTTCTGCGGTGATCGCGGGAGGCGCCGCTGGGTTGGCGGCCGCTTTCAACACTCCGCTGGCCGGCGTGACCTTCGCGATCGAGGAGCTGTCGGGGGATTACTTCTCCGGGATCAAGGATTTCGTGCTGATGGCGATCATCGTTGCCGGGATCGCCGCCAAGTCATTGACGGGGGAATACGCGTACTTCGGGAAATTGGCCGCTCCTTCCGCTCTGCCGTTGTCTTTGATTCTTCTGGTGGGCGTGATCGGCGGGGCTCTGGGCGCCTTTTTCACCACCGCGTTGATAGAAGGCAAGCGCCTCCTTGCCCCGTTTCGGTCCGGAAAGATTTGGTTCATGCTTCCGTTGGCTCTTTCAGGTCTTCTCTTGCTGTTCGCCTGGGCTTCTCCGGCAGATGTTCTGGGGCCCGGGAATCAGCCGGCTCAGAAGCTGGTCCATGGAAATTACGGCGATTGGGCGGCCGGGTTTCCGTTTTGGAAAATGGCCGCCACCTGGGTGACCTATTGGGCGGGCGGCGCGGGCGGGATCTTCGCCCCGTGCCTGTCCATCGGGTCGGCCATTGGAGCAACGCTGGGACACTGGCTGAACATTCCGGTTGCCGGTTGCGCCATGATCGGGATGGCCGCGTTTCTCTCCGGAGCCATCCAGGCGCCGATCACCGCGTTCGTCATCATCTTTGAGATGGCCGGTCACCACCAGATGCTTTTGCCAATCATGCTGGCTTCCTTGCTGGCCTTCATGGTGGCCCGAATCTCAGGCGCGAAGCATTTTTATCAATCGTTGGCGCTGGAATACGAGCATGTGCTGAAATAATGATCAAGCGTCTCTTTATTTCGACTTATGGCTGGCCGTTGTTCCGTAATCTTCGGACTTTTTGGGGTGGTGGAAGTGTTTATCGAAAGATTGCGAGTCGCATTGCGCGAATCGTAGCGTGTTTCTTTGGAGCCCGAGAACAATTACTAATGGCGGTGAGAGCGCTATGAACCGATGGCAATTGATAGTAGCGTGGTTGGCTGGTGGGCTCATCTGCCTGATGATATTCACTGCACCCCAATACGTTCTTGTGCCGAGCCCAATGGGGGCTGCGGTGAAAAGGCCGGCTGGTCAATTTCCTAAACTGACGCCTTCTATTGACTGGGGGGTTGCTGCGCAGCGAAGTATACCGATTCTGTTATTAGGCGGCTTGATTTGCCTGACGCTGAAAGGTGCGGGCAGACCGAAACTGGATAGGCACAGGGAGCAGCCTAGCGAGGCCATACCCTTAAGGTTTCTAACGGGTAGGCAAGTCAGGATTGCAATAAATTGGATGCTGATAGCAGTATTAGTTGTCATTGTTGCATCCCATCCGGTTCTCACCGCCATCAAATGGTGGGGTTTCTCGGATCCGGAATGGGGGTACGGCATAGGATTTATGATCTTTGTACTTGTCGGAACAATCGGGGTGAGTCGTCTAGGCGTGGAGTGGTATTCCACTACGACAAGAGGGAAGAAGTATTTTCTGGGGCAAACATATCCCTCGCGATGGCAACTTTCCTTAATTGTTTCCCTCATAGTTAATATTGGGTTAAGCCTTCTGCTGGGGCGCCAGTTAATGAACTTTTGCTTAGGTCTCATGGAGCCACTGAAGTGAGGCGCCGCAGGCACGGTGATTTAAATTAGCTTGATGGTACCGGGTACGAAGGGGACACGTTGGGGTGAATAACCTGTTCCCTTGGTATCTGGTACGGATAATGGGCACCGTCGATTTGTGGCGGGGCACTTTTGGAAACGGTGTCTAAATAAATGTCAGACCAAGACGTCGGGCGCAAGATGCACGAGAAGCATCAGCTAGAGTTCTTCCTGGATGCGTACGAATTTGTTGTGGGAGAAAGACTAGGCTGCGCGGGAAGAGAGAGCCCAGATTTTATCTGTGAGAGGCCTGGTGGCTTGCTCGTTGGGCTGGAGTTGACATGTGTTATGAGAGATCCTGAGCGCGCGTTCTGGGATGCAACCTTGGATAAGCAGTATTACAGACGTCCGGAGGAACTATCGGACGCTCTGTATGAAAGTGCGAGCAGGAAGAGCGAGAAAATGAGAAATGGCACTTGGGCCCATTCCGATAATACGATCCTTGTGCTGCAATTAATGGATTGCCCACTAACAAAAGCAGCCACTTTTCTTGAACAGGTACCACGGGAGGACTTTGCGTCATTTGGCATGAAGGAGATTTGGGTAGCCGACTACACCATGGTGGAGTCGTACTCTGCAGTCGACCTCTTCGGGTTTTATCCATCAGTGTGGTTCGGTTTCCACCCTGGACCACGTCCTCATGGGGAAAAGCCGTATGGTTAGCGTGGAATCTGAGGCATTTCAACGCAGAACAGAGAAAATCCAGCCAAAAGAAGAGCAAGGATCGGTAAATCTGTACCGGGTACCGAGAGGACCCATTGAGGAAGCTTTTTGTCGAGACCTACGGATGGCCGTTGTTCCGGGAACCCCGGACTATTATTTGGGGTGTTGCGACGATGAGGATGGTGACTTAGGTGCCGAGGCCTATTGAGCCCAGGCATGGGTGCTATTTTGTTTACATGGTGCAGTGCGTTGACGGCACGTACTACACTGGTTCAACGAACAATCTTGAGGCACGCGTCAAACTCCATAACGCTGGGAATGGGGCGAAGTACTTAAGAGGCAAAGGTCCGGTGCAGTTGGTGTATGCGAAGGAGTTCCGGTATTACAAGAATGCGCTTCATGCGGAACGGAGCTTAAAGAAGGCAACTCGTCAACAGAAAGAGGAATTGGTGCGAATCTATGGAAGAAATCTCCCGAGTGCTAATGCTATGGATGCCCCCGCAGTTTTGCTGCCGCAAAACTAAGCGCGGGGGCACCCATGCCAGGTTTGGAGGACAGGCGTGAAGCGCCTGTTCCTCCAAACCTATGGGTGACCGTTGGTGCTACTACCACGATACGGTCTTCAATCTCTTAAAGGAGTTGAGTAAGGCGGGGTTGGTTTCCAAGGCAGAGCTAAGGGGATGACCGAAGTCCCGCACGTTCATCGGCTGTAGCTAAAAAAGTCCTCCAGGTAAGATAACAGATATGGTATCATTCCTTATGGGATTACGAAGTGCTTGAAATCCTCTATTACCCGCACGGCAATCGCGGGCCTGTGGCGGAGTGCCTAGAGCGCTTGGCGAAAGAGAGACCGCAAGCGTTTGCTAAGCTGGCCGTTGATCTGGAAGTGCTGGGAGCGGAAGGGTTGCGGTCACAGCGTATTACGGTCCGCCCTTTAGGAGATAAGCTTTGGGAATTGAAGCGACTTTACGAAGGTGTTCAATATCGGGTTTTCTTCGGCGTCTGGAAAAACGCAGCGTGGTTGCTGCACAGCATAGAAAAAAAGAGTGC
>JACPXA010000204.1 GCA_016196785.1 Elusimicrobiota bacterium | reverse complement strand
TTGACCTCTGGGGAGATAACGTGGTCCATATCGCGGTGTTCCTAGGCCTGGGCCTGGGGCTCACTCACGATTTCCAGCAGGCCCGTTGGTTGGTCCTCAGTGGGTTGGCCTCGTTCGGCACGTTGTGTGCGGTGAGCATCGTGTCTTGGCGGACAGCGCGCCAGAAACGTGTGGGGCCATTGTTTACCTCAGTCGCTGGAGGGGACCGTCCCCACGATTTGTCTCCGTGGCGGCAGCGGCTTATTTCGGTTAGCGATGCCCTCGCCAGACGAGATTTTGTCTATGGCGTGTTTGTCCTGGCCCTCATTCAGCGGTTGGAGTGGTTCCTGTGGGCAAGTGCCATTGGTGCTAACCTCTATACCTTGACCCTCTTATTCCTCTCGAAAAAACAACGTTAGTGAACTTTGAACGCTGGCCCCGGTAGGTGGCGGTAAGGAGGGAAAGGCAGGCGCGGGCCTCGCGCAGGTGGGCGGCACGGGCACCAGGATGTTGAATCGCCGTGTGAAACTCAGAGAGGGTGCCTGCAAACCAGGCAGGGTGTTGGGATCCGGCTGAGAGCGGTTCCGGAAAATGCCACCGCTCGAGGGTTTTCCCCTGGCGGTAAAGGGTCAGGTGATCCTCGTCAAGCACTAGCGTCCCGCCCTGTCCGACAATGGTTCCCCGGACCCGCCGTTCCTTGGCGGCCCAGGTGAGGAAGACCGAGGCGGTGGCGTTCGGAAAGCGAATGAGACAGTGGGCGGTGTCCTCAAGCTGGGTCGCCGGGAACTGTCGGCCCTGCAGGATCGCAGTGACCGCCTGCGGTTCTTCCCCAATAAGACCTCTCACTAAATAGAACGCATGCCATCCATGGTCTACCACAATCCCTCCGCCGGCAAGGGTAGGGTTGAGCCGCCAACCCCGCTCCGGACCTCCCGCATCACGAGCCGGTTCATTTCTCAGGACTTGCCAGTCTACCATCTGGACCTTCCCAAAGGCGGTCCGCCGCACCACCCGTAAGGCCTGCCGAAGGGGCGGGGCATGGCGCCAGTTATGCACTGGCACCACCGCGACCCGCCCTGCCATGACGATTTCCTCAATGGCATCCAGCTCCTCAGTGAGCAAGGTGAGGGGTTTCTCGCAGAGGACGTGGAATCCCATGGAAGCGCACTCAATGGCCAGTTTCCCATGGAGGTGGGGAGGCGTTGCGATGTCCACAAAATCCAGCGTTTCCCGAGCGAAGAGCGTCTCCACCTGCTCATAGCAGCGGATCCTTGGAAGTACCGCAGCGGCCCGGGCCCGATGGGCTGCCAGGGGATCTACCACCGCCACGATCGTTGCCCACGTCGCCTCCCGCCATGCGGTGACATGGGCCTGCTGGGCAACTTTCCCAAATCCAATGATCGCTCCCCTCAGTGGGGCTTTCACAACCTGGTACCTTTTTAGGTTAACGATTTCCAGCGGGGAAGGATGGCTTGGAACGTTTCATCCAAGATATTGAGTCCCTCCTCAGCGAGCCGCTCAGGAAGGGTAAGCGCGGGATGGATCCGAATGCGGGCGGTGTACCCCATCATCAAGAGCCCGCGTTTCAACGCCTCGAGAAAAATCTGTTCGGTGAGGACGCGCGGGAGAGGCTCTTTGGTCTTTCGATCCTTCACCAGATCAATCCCGATCAACAAACCTTTTCCCCGGACATCCCCGATAAACTCATATTTTTCCTGCATCGCCTGGAGGCGCCTCAGCATGAGCGCCCCAACCCGCTCAGCGTGCAAGACGAGGTGGTCGTCGAGGATTGCCCGCAGCGTCGCCAGCGCGGCGGTGCTGGCAAGCGGATTCCCCCCATAACTGGAGGAGGCCGCGCTGGGTCGTGACCAGGGTTCGGCCTTCGTGATCTCATCACTGGAGATCACCCCGCTGACGGGAAACCCGGAGCCCATCCCCTTCCCAACGGTCATGATGTCGGGGACCACCTTATCATGTTCGCAGGCAAACATCCGGCCGGTTCGCCCGAACCCTGTGATAATCTCATCCGCAAGGAGCAACGCCCCTTGTTCGCGAGCTACCTCCTGCAGGACCTTCAGGTAGCCGGGGGGAGGCACCACGTTGCCCGCCGTCCCTTGAATCGGCTCTACCACGATGGCAGCGACCTGGCCGTTGGCCTCTGTCTTGATCTGCTCCCGCAGGTGTTCCACACAGAGGAACCCACATTGGGGAAAGGTTGTCTGAAACGGGCACCGATAGCAATCGGCGTAAGCAGCGAGGTGAATGCCGGGGGGCAGGGGCCCCACCTCGTTCTTCCAGTCGGGTCCCCCCAGTCCTAACACGCCTGCTGTCTTCCCATGAAACCCACTCCAAAATCCAAAAAGGTGAAACTTCTTGGTGAACGACTTCGCCAGGCGGATGGCGGCCTCGACCGCTTCGGCCCCGCTGGAAAAGAGCTGTGTCCGCCGGAGGGGACGAGGCACCAGGCGCGCGATGAGTTTTACCAGTTCGAGCCGATTGCGTGTTGTAAAGCTCCCAACGGCGATTTTCTCGAGTTGGACCTTGAGGGCGGCGACATACCGGGGATGCCCATACCCTAGGCTACACACCGAGACCCCGCTGTGGAAATCAATAAAGGTGTTTCCATCAACGTCGGTCAGGAGCGACCCGTCCCCGCGTTCAATCGCCAGCTGGGGGAGAAGGGCAATGGTCTGCAGGCCAGGGGCGATGTATCGCTGCTCTTCCTGGAACAACCGTCTGGACTTCGATCCGGGAATTCGGGATACCCCGAGTTTAACGTGATGGGGACGGTGGTTTTTCGATGGTTTAGGAGCCTGTCCGAGTATGGCTTTCATGGCGAACCGGCGGCTGTTGTGCCGAGCCAAGGAAGGCGAGCGAGGGCATACTTGACAACGGAACGTATGCCGAGCGAGCCTGACGCCGGCGCAGGCCAACAGCCTGCCGGTGCAGCCGAAACGGAATACTCGGACAGGCTCCTAGAGATCACTAATTGGGGAGACATGGTGGGTCCGAAGACGAAGTTGCTCGATAAGATAGGTACCGATGGCTCGGCCGGCGGCCCCGCGACACGGGGCAAAGGTTGGCCAGTCATTTACATCAATGAGCGCGAGGCGCCCCTCCGGGGTGATGACGACATCACCGCCGTAAATCTCCAAACCAAGCGCCTGAGCGGCTTGGTCAGCAAGGGCGTGAAGCGCAAGATGGCTGAAGCCATA
>JACPXA010000215.1 GCA_016196785.1 Elusimicrobiota bacterium | reverse complement strand
CTTCCAGCAGCACCGTCGGTCAGGGGAACGATTTGGGGATTTCTGTGTCCGCATGGGGAAGGAGACGCTCCAAAAGCTCGTCACCGCTGGTGCCACACCAGCCGGATAGTAAATGGTATAATAACTTAGAGGAGGGTTGATATGGACCCAACCGAGATTAAAATTACCGCTGAACCTTCTTCTGTTGATCCAGAGAGCTGTAAGTTCACAGTGGATCATCCGGTGTTCCCTGGCCGCTCGGCATACTTCGGTAACCCGGAGCGTAGCAAAGGATCGCCCTTGATTGAGCGCCTCTATGCCATTGAGGGCGTGACGACGGTGTTGATCGCCGACAACACCGTCACCGTCACCAAGCACAGCGCTGAAGAGTGGATGACCTTGGCTAAAAAGATCGGCGCCGCCATTCGAGCCCACGTGCAGACCGGTCAGCCAGCGATCTCGGAAGCGGTCTTGGCGAGCACGCCCAAGGAAGAGGACATCAAACAGCAGATCCAACGGGTGTTTGACACGGAGATCAACCCCGCGGTGGCGATGCATGGTGGGCAGGTCTCCCTCATTGATGTCAAGGGCAACGTGGTCTACATCCAAATGGGTGGGGGCTGCCAAGGGTGCGGGATGGCGAATGTGACCCTTAAACAAGGGATCGAAGTGGCCATCCGGCGAGCGGTCCCTGATGTCGGGGAAATCCTCGACGTGACGGACCACGCCGAAGGCCGGAACCCCTATTACGCCCCCTCCAAGAAGTAACCTCTTATAAGTAACGTCTTATGCGAGCACCGGGTGCGATCTTATTGATCTCCTGTTATGAGCTGGGGCGGCAACCGCTGGGGGTCGCTTGGCCGGCGGCGTTCTTGCGGCAAGCCGGATTCGATCCCGAGGTGCTCGACCTTGCGGTTGACCCATTGGATGAACACAAAGCGCGGGCCGCGCAGTTGGTGGGGATCTCCGTCCCCATGCACACGGCCTTGCGGCTGGGAACACGAGCCGCTGAACGAATTCGTCACCTCAATCCCACCTGTTATATCTGTTTCTATGGCCTCTATGCGCTACTAAACGCTGACTACCTGCTGCAATCTGTCGCGGACTCAATCATTGGTGGAGAATACGAAACAGCCCTCGTTTCGTTGGTGACTTCCCTCGAAGCGCAAGGACCTGGTCAACCGGTGGAGGGAGTCACCGTCCCTGGAAGACCTGCCCCCCCGGTCCTCAAGCGTTTACCCTTCCCTCTTCCGGATCGTCGGGGATTGCCCGCGCTGAACCGCTATGCGCAGTTGGACGACAACGGGCACCGCCGATTGGCGGGCTATGTGGAAGCTAGCCGCGGCTGTCTTCACCATTGTCTACACTGTCCCATTCCACCGGTCTATGGGGGTAGGTTCTTTGTGATCCCGAAAGAGGTCGTTCTGGCTGATATCCACAATGTGGTCCGCGTGGGCGCTCAACATATCTCCTTTGGCGACCCAGATTTTTTGAACGGACCGGGGCACTCCCTCGCCATCATCCGAGCGATGCACCGGGAGTTTCCGGACCTTACCTTTGACTTCACCGCTAAGATCGAGCACATCCTGAAACATCGTACGATCTTTCCCGAGCTAGCGACCCTGGGGTGCCTGTTCGTCATCTCGGCGGTTGAGTCCTTGAGTGACACGGTCCTTACGCATCTCCACAAGGGGCATACGCGGCAGGACGTCTTTGACGCCCTGGCCATCCTTCGCCAGGTGGGGATTGCACTCCGCCCTTCGTGGGTAGCGTTTACCCCCTGGACTACGTTGGACGATTACCTTGACATGTTGACCTGGATTGAAGAAGAAGGGTTAGTGGATCACGTGGATCCGGTCCATTACTCCATCCGATTGCTCGTCCCCCCGGGCTCTTCGCTCCTTTCCCAGGGAGAGATCCAGCCATTTCTCGGACTCCTCGATCAGGCGAACTTTTACTATCGGTGGACCCACCCCGACCCTCGGATGGATAAGCTGCAGAAACAGGTGGCCCGTCTGGTGGAAGAAGCGGCTCGAGTGAATGAGGATCCCCTGGTGACCTTTTCCCAGATTAAGCGGTTAGCTGGAACCAACGGGTTTCAACTGCCGCCACTGGATCGGAAGCGTCCTCCCCGGCTGACTGAGACCTGGTTTTGCTGTGCTGAACCGACCCAGGACCAGTTAAAGGTCACAGCCAAGGTCTGAGTATAGGCGATGGCACGCATTTTGTTGCTCCTTCCCACGACCACGTACCGGGCGACAGATTTCCTGGAGGCGGCAGAGCGGCTAAGGGTAGAGGTGACTGTCGCCTCTGAGGAGGAGAACGTCCTCGCGTCGAGCAATCCCGAGGGATATCTGGCGCTGGATTTTCAGGATCTCGAGCGGTCCGCCAGAGCGGCGGCAGAATTGGCTCGCCGGCTCCCGTTCCGCGCAGTCGTTGGGGTGGATGACCAGACGTCGGTGGTGGCCACACGGATTGCCCAGGAACTCGGCTTGAAGGGCAATACCGTTGAGTCAGCCGAGGCCAGTCGAAATAAGTTCTTGATGCGGGAACGCCTGCGGCAGGGCGGGGTGCCAGTCCCAGACTACCTGCGGTGGTCGAGTGAGGCAGACCCGGAGCGCCTGGGTTCACAGGTCGCCTACCCGTGTGTGCTCAAGCCTCTGACGCTGGCAGCGAGTCAGGGCGTTATCCGGGCAGATGATCAGGCCGGTTTTGTCCAAGCCTGGAAGCGACTGCAACGCATCCTTGAAGTTCAACGGACGACCCGTGATGTGCTCGTCGAATCGTATATCCCGGGACAGGAAGTGACCCTCGAAGGGTTGTTGGACAATGGGGCACTCCGGGCGTTGGCCCTCTTTGACAAGCCTGACCCCCTGGAGGGTCCGTTCTTTG
>JACPXA010000214.1 GCA_016196785.1 Elusimicrobiota bacterium | reverse complement strand
GCCTCGGGAGGGCGGCCTGCGGCGGCGTCAGGCTCGCTCGGCATACCGTTCCGTCGTCAAGTATGCCGTCGCTCGCCTTCCTGGCCTCGGCGCGCCCCCCGAGGCTTCGCTTACCGAGCATGGTTTCGGGATGAGTTCTAGCCGACATGTTTAAAAAAATCCTGGTTGCCAATCGTGGAGAGATTGCCGTGCGGATCATCCGGGCGTGTCGGGAGATGGGAATCGCCACCGTCGCGGTGCACTCGGATGTAGATCGCAACTCCTTGGCGGTCCGGTGGGCCGATGCCTCGGTGTGTATCGGGCCGGCCCCCGCGGTGGATAGCTACCTCAACATCCCCAACATCATCTCGGCAGCCGAGATCACCGGCGCGGACGCCATCCACCCGGGCTACGGGTTTCTCTCGGAGAACACCTATTTTGCCGACATCTGCGAGTCCTGCGGGATCACCTTCATCGGCCCTCCCAAAGGTGCGATCGAGAAGATGGGCAACAAGGCGGAGGCTCGACGCACGATGGAAGAGGCCGGCATACCGATCATTCCCGGCAGCGACGGTTGTATCTCCCCGGAGGGTCCCCAGCTGTTCAAGATCGCCAAACGGCTGGGATACCCGGTGATCGTCAAGGCCTGTGCCGGTGGTGGTGGGAAGGGGATGCGCGTGGTGCGGGTCGAGGAAGATCTCAAGGCGGCTATGCTCTTGGCCACGGAGGAGGCCAAGGCCGCGTTTGGGAACGGCGAGGTGTATCTCGAGAAATACATCGAGTCCCCACGGCACATTGAGTTTCAAATTCTCGCCGATCGGAAAGGCCACGTGGTGTACTTTCCTGAACGGGACTGCTCTATTCAGCGCCGTCATCAGAAGTTGGTCGAAGAAAGTCCTTCCCCTGCCGTGAGCCCAAAGCTGCGGCGGCGCATGGGGCGCGCCGCCAGAAAGGCTGCGCAGGCAGTCGGCTATGTGACCGTCGGCACCATTGAGTTTCTCTTAGATCATGAAGGCCACTATTATTTTATGGAGATGAACACCCGGATCCAGGTGGAACACCCCGTCACCGAGATGCTCACCGGCGTGGATCTGGTGAAGGAGCAGATTCGCTTGGCGGCTGGCGAGGAGATCGGCTATGACTCGGATGAAATTGAGGCGCGCGGGCATGTCATCGAGTGCCGAATCAACGCGGAGGATCCGGAGCGAGACTTTACCCCGAGCCCCGGCACCCTGACCCAGTGTATCCTGCCAGGCCCGCCAGGGGTGCGGGTGGATACCCATGTCTATACCGGGTATACCATCCCCACGTTTTATGATTCCCTCTTGGCGAAGCTCATTGTCCAGGGGCATGACCGCCCGGCCGCCATCGCTCGCATGCAACGCGCCTTGCAAGAGTTCATCATCGAAGGCGTCAAGACCACCATTCCCTTTCACCAGCAGGTCATGGCCAGCCAGATTTTTCGGGAGGGCAGCGTATCAACGGACTTTATCCAAAAGCATCTCTTCGCCAACAACAGTCCGGAGGGAGACGTGGGACAGGCGTGAACCCTTCCGCATCAATCACCGCCTCGCTCCAAGAAAGCGCCAGGACCCTGGACACGTTGTCTCGAGAATCCCAACGGATAGCTGTGGCGGCGCACACCATGCTGCGGGCTTATCAGGCGGGGGGAAAGGTCGTGGCGTTTGGGAACGGAGGGAGCAGTTGCGATGCGCTCCACCTCGTTTCAGAGTTGGTGGGCCGCTGCGAGCGGGATCGGCGGGGGTTGAATGCCCAAGCGTTGGTCGGCAATCCCGCTATCACAACGGCGTTGGGGAACGATTACGGTTATGAGCGGACCTTCGCCCGGCAGGTGGAGGCCTGCGTGGAACGAGGCGACGTGGTGGTCGCTATCTCCACCAGCGGGAATTCCCCGAATGTCCTAGCGGGGGTGCGCCAAGCCAAGCGGCAAGGGGCGGTGACGATCGGTCTCACCGGCGATTCTGGCGGACGTCTCAAGCCGCTCGTAGATCTCTGCATCTGTGTCCCGGCGACGAGGACGCCTCGGATTCAGGAGGGCCATCTGGCGGTCATTCACACAATCTGTGAGGTCATCGAAGCGGCGATCTGTAATGGTCAGCTGGCTCCTCAGCGTTCACCGACCTCCGTTTCCTTACGCCGCCGCCTCTCCCGTTAGCCGCCGGTTCGCCATGAAAGCCATACTCGGACAGGCTCACCGGAAGATCCTCCCACTTTGGCAGTTAGTGCGGGTGGTGGAGCGGATTCGACGGGTTGGGCAGCGGATCGTGGTGACCAACGGTTGCTTTGACCTGTTGCATGTCGGACATCTTCAGCTGCTCCGCCGGGCCCAACGCTATGGTGACTGGCTGATCGTCGCGGTCAATAGTGACCGCTCCGTGCGCGCCTTGAAAGGGTCTGGACGGCCGCTCGTACCGGCACGCGAACGGACCCAGCTGCTCGCCGCGCTCGAAGGGGTTGATTTTGTCACAATTTTCGATGAGCCCACCCCGGCTCGCGTGATTCGGCACTTGCGACCGGATGTCCTGGTGAAGGGGGCGGATTACCGAACGGGAGAGATTGTGGGGAGGACGTGGGCCAAGCGGACGGTGCGGGTTCCCCTCGTCCGCGGCCACTCTACCACCGGCTTGATTCAAGGGGTGTGGAGATTGTTGGATGCGAACCTGAATCGGGTGCGGGAGGGGTTGCGGGTGATTGAAGACACGGCGAGATTCATCCAGAGCGATCTTCGCACGTCTCGCGCCCTGCGCCGCTTACGCCATCAATTGGACGCGGTGACGCGAACGGCTTATCCCCGGTTGTTGGCGAACCGGAATAGCGTGCAGGATGTGGGGAAAGGATCCCCCGTGCCTCGGCACAAGGATTTGGCAGCGGTTGTCGCGGCGAATTTCCGGAGAAGCCAAGAGGCACTCCGCGTGTTAGAAGAGTACAGCCGGGTGTTTGCACCGGTCGCAAGCTACACGTTTCAACGGCTCCGGTTCGAGCTCTACACCCTCGAAAAAAAATGGATTTTCGCCAAGTCAAGCTGTATGTGATTACCTGTCCCCCTCAAGTGGGGCAATCGTACGAGAACCTTGTCGGAGCGCTTTGCGAAGGTGGGGCCGATGCCATTCAATTCCGGGACAAGACCATGCTGGCGGGGGAACTTGTCCGTGTTGGCAAACGACTGGTGGTCATTGCTCGACGGTTTCAAGTTCTCCTTATTGTGAATGACCGCCCGGATGTCGCGCTGGCCATTGATGCCGATGGAGTACATCTTGGCCAGGACGATTTGTCCATCGCAGTGGCGCGCCGTATCCTTGGCCCATCGAAGTTGATTGGCCGTTCTACCCATAGCCTGGACCAAGCCCTGCAGGCGGAGGCAGAGGGCGCTGACTATATTGCGATCGGACCAATTTTTACTACGCCGACCAAACCCGAGTACCCACCGGTTGGTCTTGAGCTGATTGGGCGGGTCCAGTCGCGGGTGGGAATTCCCGTGGTGGCGATTGGTGGTATTGATGCGGCCAATCTGGATCAAGTCTTAGAGGCGGGAGCGGTACGCGTGGCCGTGGTCCGTGCGGTCTGTGCTGTTTCGGACCCTGAGGCTGCCACCAGGACTTTGAAAGGACGACTACTCGCCACCCCCTCTCCCCCTGGAAGGGGGAGAGGATTAAGGTGAGGGGACACCTTCTCGGGGGCAAGTCTTGAGAAGCAGCAAAATGCCACGGCGAGTACGGGTTCGAGTGCCGGCAAGCACTGCAAACTTGGGGCCGGGGTTTGATGTGCTCGGATTGGCGCTGGCGCTCTATAATGAAGTGGAGCTCGTAGCGCTGTCGCTGGGAGATTCATCACCAGCCATACAGGTAGAAGGTGAAGGCGCCGAGACCCTTCCCCGGGATGAGCGAAACGTGGTCTACAGGGCTATTCAACGGGTATTCGACGCGGTCGGTCAGCCGAGCCCGCCCCTGAGGATCAGTCTCCTGAACCGGATCCCCCTCGCTCGGGGACTTGGATCCAGCGCGGCGGCGGTCATCGGTGGGTTGGTTGCGGCGAACACGTGGTTGGGAAGACCGTTGGATGAACCAGCCCTCCTCAGCCTGGGGTTGGGACTGGAAGGTCACCCGGACAATCTCGTCCCAGCGTTGAAGGGAGATCTGTGCATCGCTCGATCGTATCAAGGGAAGGTTCGGTATCGTAAGCTGACGATGCGCCGTGATCTGGTGCCAGTGGTGTGCATTCCGAACTTTGAACTCTCAACCGCCAGTGCTCGGGCGCAACTTCCCTCTTCGATCTCATTGGAAGATACGGTGTTTAACGTGGGGAATGCCTTGCTGTTGCTCGCTGGCTTGACTGGACCAGGGAAGAGGGAAAAACTTCTCGAGCTCATGGAGGATCGGGTTCATCAACCCTACCGGCAGTCGCTGATTCCAGGGATGGCAGATGTTTTCGCCGCCGCTACAAAAGCCGGCGCGGCGGGGGTTGCGTTAAGCGGCGCAGGGCCTTCGATATTCGCATTCGCTGCATCGAGACGCGTCGCACACTCCGTAGGATCCGCGATGGGAAAGGTTTTTGCTCAACGGGGGATCAAGAATCACGCGAGGGTCTTGGCAGTCGATCGAGCCGGGGCTCGCGTCTTCAAAGGTAGTTCGTTCAAAGCGGTGAGCGCAGGCGTAAGGTAATTATGCAACGACGTCCCTTGGTGGTGATGAAGTTTGGTGGCAGTTCTGTGGCTGGCCCGGAGCGGATTCGGCGTGTAGCGGAGCGGGTCATCCAGCGCCGCCGCGCGGGGCATCAGGTGGTTGCCGTCGTCTCAGCCCCGGGGGACATGACCGATGACCTCTTGACGCTTGCGAAGGGGGTGTGCGATGAGCCGGACGCACGGGAGTTGGACATGCTCTTGGCAACCGGCGAACAGGTTTCGATCGCTCTCGTGACCATGGCCATTAAGCACCGGCGGGTGAAGGCGATTTCGCTCACGGGTCCCCAAGCTGGGATCTTGGCCGATACGCAACATACCCAGGCCCGGATCATCCGGATCGAACCGAGCAAGATCCATCGGGAGCTCAGCCGCCATCGGGTGGTCGTTGTCGCTGGGTTCCAAGGGTTGAACCCCAACGAGGATATCACGACCTTGGGACGCGGGGGAAGCGATCTGACGGCGGTGGCGCTGGCGGCAGCGCTCAAGGGGGAGCGGTGTGAGGTGTATACCGACGTGCAAGGGGTCTACACCGCCGATCCCCGGGTCGTCTCCGCCGCCCGCAAAATTGACCAAATTTCCTATGATGAAATGTTGGAACTTGCTGGGAGCGGAGCTCAAGTGATGCAGGCGCGGTCCATTGAGGTCGCGAAGAAGTTTGGTGTCCCGGTGTATGTCCGGTCCACGTTCTTGGATGATCCGGGGACGCTCATCACGTCGTTCGAGGAGGGCAGTCGCATGGAAGAGGTGGTCGTGACAGGGGTCTCCTTTGATCGGAATCAGGCGAGGCTCTCCATGG
>JACPXA010000205.1 GCA_016196785.1 Elusimicrobiota bacterium | reverse complement strand
GAACGGCAAATTGAGATCCGTCTCGAGCACGTTGGACAGTTCGATCTTCGCCTTCTCCACCGCCTCCTTCAAGCGCGTCATGGCCAGGGTATCCTTCAAGAGGTCAATGCCGGTCTCCTTCCGAAATTCGCCGGCCATGTACTCGATGAGAAGGTTGTCCATATCGGTGCCGCCCAGCTGGGTATCTCCAGAGGTCGCAATGACCTGGAACACCCCGCCCCCGAACTCCATGAGGGTGACGTCCAAGGTCCCGCCGCCGAGATCAAACACCATGATCTTTTCTTCCTTGCCCTTCTTGTCAACCCCGTAGGCCAAGCACGCGGCCGTCGGTTCGTTGATGATCCGGACGACCTCCAACCCTGCGATCGTCCCCGCATCCTTGGTGGCCTGCCGTTGATTATCGTTAAAGTAGGCGGGGACGGTGATCACCGCCTTAGAGATTTCTTCACCGAGATGCGCCTTTGCGTCTTCCTTGATCTTTTGGAGAATAAAGGCGGAGAGCTGCTGAGGCGTATAGGGCTTTCCATGGATGGTATATTTGTAGTCGGTCCCCATCTTCCGTTTAAAGGCGGTGACGGTGCCCTCTGGGTTGCTCACCGCTTGGCGGCGGGCGGGTTCCCCCACCAAGCGTTGCTGGTCCTTGGTCACCGCCACATAGGAAGGAAAGGCCTTACCGCCCAGGGTGGTTCCCTCCGCTGAGGGGATAATCGTCGGTTTTCCACCTTCCATCACCGCCGCTGCTGAGTTTGACGTCCCTAAATCAATGCCAATAATCTTTGCCATCTTATCCTCCTACCTTCGGACCTTCACCTGAGGAACGGCGGGCCACACGGACCTTGGCAGGTCGGAAGACCCGTCCCTGAAACAGATATCCCCGCTGGACCTCGCCCAGGACCATTCCGTCCTCTCCATCGCTGGTTGACAGTTGCTCCACCGCCTCATGGTATAATGGGTTAAAGGAACATCCCACTGACTCAATCGGGGTCAATCCTTCATCTTTTAAAAAGCTCAATACCCCCTGATGCAACAGCCCAAGCCCATCTCGAACCCCTCGGACATCGGTGGCGCGCTCCGCTTGGGAGATCGCCTGTTCCAGCACATCCACGAGTCCGACGATTCGAAGGAGGACCTCCTCCTTGCCGAATCGTCGGGCCTCTACCTTTTCTTTCTCGACCCGTTTCTGATAGTTTTCAAACTCCGCTTTCAGCCGCAGGAGTTGATCATAGTAGACCACCGCCTGTTCTTTCACCGTCTTGAGGCTCTCTTGAAGAATCGCCAACTCGGCGAGTTTCTCTTCCAAGGCCGCGTTGGCAATCGTCTAAGGAGTCTCCTTTCCGAGGGGCGGATGGTTCCGGAGGGGCGGAGGGTTCAAGGAGCCCCTCCCCATTGTTTCAATATCTCATTGACGATGCGGGTAACGGTATCCACCACTGCGATCATCCGAGGATACTCCATCCGCTTGGGCCCAATGATGCCAAGAATCCCCACATCCCGGCCGCCAACTAGGTAAGTCGAGGAAACCACGCTGACCTCTTCCAGTTCGGGAGCGTGATTCTCTGACCCGATGTTGACCCTCACCCCATGTGCTTGCCAATGCTGTTGGAGGGCCTCGGCGAGGATCTGTTTCTCCTCAATCAATCGCAGCAGGGCCCGGAGCCGATCGGTATCCTGGAAATCCGGCAGGGAGAGGATGTTCTCGGCCCCATCCACATAGAACCCCTCTTCTTCATTCCTCAGATCAAACGTTTCTCGGGAGAGATCGCGGGCCAACGCCGTCACTTCCTGGTACTCCTGCGCCGCCGCTTCAATCCGATCCAAAATCTCGTCCCGGACCTGTTGGAGGGTAAGCCCCCGGAGGGACTCGTTCAACAGGCGGGTGATCCTGGCTAACCGCTCAGCCGGGATCGGTTCCTTCGTTTCGACGATTCGATGTTTCACCAACCCCGATTGGGCTACCAGGATCACGAAGAACCTCTGACGATCCAACGGGATCAACTCCAGATGTTGGAAGAAGCTCCGATCCAGCCGCGGGGCCATGACAAACCCCGCATAGTGCGACACAGCGGAGAGCATCCGGGAGGTCCCCACCATGAGTTCTTCAATCTCTTTCAGACGCCGCTCATATTCCTGGCGGATGCGAGCCTCCTCTTCTACCGCCAAGCGTTGCATCTCCGCCAACGAATCCACAAAGAACCGGTACCCTTTATCCGTGGGGATCCGACCGGCGCTGGGATGCGGATGGTTCAGATACCCTTCGGCTTCAAGCTCCATCAACACGTTTCGAATAGTGGCTGAGGACCAGCCAAACCCGAACCGTTCCTCAATCAGTGATGACGCCACCGGCCGAGCGGTCCGAATATAGTGATGCACCGCCGCCAAGAGAATCTTCCGTTTCCGTTCTTGAGAGATCTGCGGATTTAAAGTGCGCATAATACATTAGCAGTCTTGAATACCGACTGCTAATATATACTACTTGAATTTCTGCAGGTTGTCAAGAGGTTATCAAGCGACTGCTAAAAATGACCTTTAAAATCTCCAAAATTAGCACCCTGAGACTGGCGAATAACGCGCTTCGCAGCGAAATGTCGGGTGCCGTGCCGAGCCAAGGAAGGCGAGCGACGGCATACTTGACGAAGGAACGGTATGCTGAACGAGCCTGACGCAGGTGGAGGCCGGCAGCCGACATTGCAGCCGATGGGTAGTTATTCGCCAGTCTCACAATACCAACTCGCAGAAAACCTGATTAGAAAGCCTGCGACCTGAGGCTGTCAGGCGATATCTATTCTCCGTCTTTGTCCCCTCAATCCAGGTCCGTTCGACCAAGCCATACCGTTCAAAGCGGGTGAGTGTCTGGGTCGCCGCTGTGTCCATCTGTTTCTCAGGCACCCCTTCTGAGAGCCTGAGCGCTAGGATTAATGCTTCCCGAGCTCTCCGCTCTGGAGGAAGGTGATCCTCCTCGTTCCAGGCGGTCCCTCTGGTCTCCACCGCACAGAGATACTCGGAGAAGGTCTCTATGTTCCGGTACCGCACGCCCTTCAGGAAGGACCACGCGCCGACACCGATGCCAAGATACGGTTCCGAGCGCCAGTAGACCAGGTTATGACGACTGGGATAGCCGGGTTTGGCGAAGTTGGAGAGTTCATACTGTTCGTAACCACAGGCGGGGAGGCGTTCCATGGCCCAGGTATACATCTCAGCCTGGAGGTCTTCATTGACTGAGACCGCATGTCTGCCGAAGGCTGTCCCCGGCTCAATCGTCAAGGCATACAGGGACAGGTGTTCTGACCCAAGCCCGACCGCCGTTTCGACATCGTGTTGCCAGTCCTCTTGGGTTTGGCCGGGAAGCCCATACATCCAGGCTACGCCCCGCTTCTCGGCGTCCCCCGGAGACGCCCGAGCGATCCGGTGCAGTAACCGATCGTGGAATGTTTGAACCCCGAGGCTCAGCCTGTTGATGCCAGCGGCCTTCCACGCGTAGAGTGAGGCTACGGTGATGTCCTCCGGGTTGGCTTCCAAGGTGACTTCCGGATTGGGCTCGATCACGAACCGCTGACATACCTGGTCCATCAGCCACTTCAGTTGGCTGCCCGCGATGGTAGAGGGGGTGCCACCACCTAGATAAACGGTACGCAGAGAAAGTCCTCGATAGCGTTCCATCTCGCGGACCATCGCCGCAAGGTATCGTTTCATCTTATCCTGTTGCCGGGTGACCACCACAAAGTCGCAAAAAGGGCACCGTACCCGACAGAATGGGAGATGGAGATACAACCCCGCGGTCACCGGATGATCTTGACCCGTGTGAGTGGCCAGTAGAGGACCCACGCCTTCCCTTTGAGATACCGCTCCGACAGTGGTCCCCAGAATCGTGAATCAAACGAGCCATCGCGATTGTCTCCCATGACAAAGTAACACCCCGGGGGGACAGTCACTGGGCCGAAGTTGTCTCGCACCGACAACCCGGCGCGTTCGACCAATCGGCCCTCCTCCCAGATCCGTTGATACGCTTCAGGGGAATCGCTCAGAGGCTCCCTTGGGGCCGCCCTGGGATCCCGAAAGTGGACATACGGCTCTCGGAGCGGTTGTCCATTGATCCAGACTTGTTTCATGCGGATTTCGATCCGGTCGCCGGGCAGGCCAATGGCTCGTTTGATGAAGTCCTTTTTGAGATGCCGAGCCCGTTCGAGAGGCGACAGCGCCGGGGGAGGGCAGAGGAAAACAATCACTTGACCTCGCTCGATGGGCCGAAACTGCCAAACCCGTTTGTACGTCCAGGGGATTCGGATCCCATAGATGAACTTATTCACGAACAGATGATCCCCCTCCCGCAACGTTTCTCGCATGGACCCTGACGGGATCTGAAAGGCCTGGACCACAAAGTACATGATGAAGGCCGCCAAGAGGACCGCCGAGGAACTCGTGTCAATCCATTCGACATCCGCGAGGAGGGTCCGATGACGATCCTCCGGCCGTCGGCTGCGTCGCCATCCTTGCCAAATCCCCAGGAGTCCACCGGCCACCCCCCCTCCCACCATCACCGTCTCGAGCGGCTGTTGGGGGTTAAACAAGGAGTGCAAGAGGCTCCCCAGGAGTACCCCGACACCGATGAAGAACAGGGTATGTTCAATCGTCAACCAGCGGGGATGTTCCTCAATCCGTGAGAGCCGGATGAACCGTCGCAGGACCCAGCCATACACCCATAACCCGATTCCCACCCAGCAGAGTGTTGTTTCCATATGGCGTCAGCGGGGGTCTTCGCGTTTCAGGACCGCCAAGAACGCCTCTTGAGGAATTTCGACTTGACCGAACTGTTTCATGCGTTTTTTTCCTTCTTTCTGTTTCTCGAGCAGTTTCCGTTTCCGGGTGATGTCCCCCCCATAACACTTGGCGAGGACATCCTTTTTGATCGCTCGTACGGTCTCTCGGGCGATGATCCGGCTGCCCACCCGTGCCTGAATGGGCACTTCAAAAAGCTGCCGGGGAATCAGCTCGCGCAAGCGCTCCACCAACCACCGCGCCTGGGCGTAGGCGCGCTCGCGGTGGATCACGGAACACAGCGCCTCGATGACCTGATTTTGCACGAGCACCTCCAGTTTCACAAGGTCCGAGGGACGATAGCCGAGGAACTCGTAATCAAAGGAGGCATAGCCCCGGGAAAGGGATTTCAACTGGTCATAGAAGTCGCTGACGATTTCCCCCAGCGGCAGGTGATATCGAAGGATCACCCGGACCGGCGTCAGGTACCGCATATCTTGAAAGATGCCGCGACGATCATGGCAGAGTTGCATCAAGGGGCCGACAAATTCACTGGGGGTGACGACCGTGGCCGCGACGAACGGTTCTTGGATTTCCCGAACCCCCCCCTGGGTTGGGAACATCGCTGGACTCTCCACCGTCATCGTCTTGCCTTGGGAGGTAATGACTCGGTAGACCACATTAGGGGCGGTGACGAGCACCTGCTGGCCAAACTCCCGCTCCAAACGCTCTTTCAAGATCTCCAGGTGGAGTAACCCCAAGCCGCCGACCCGAAATCCAAACCCTAACGCGCCAGAGCTCTCGGGCACAGCGACCAAGGCCACATCGGTGAGATGCAGTTTCTCCAGCGCCTGTTGGAGCGCCTCGTAGGCCCCTGAATTCATAGGGTACAGCCCGGCATACACCATGGGGGTGAGTTCACGATATCCTGGATGAGGGTGGGAAGTCGGCCGATCCTCTTCAGTGACGGTATCACCAATTCGAACCCGATGAATGTCTTTCACTCCCGTGACGAGGTAACCCACCTCACCAGCGGTTAACTGTTCCACCTTCACTGGTTTGAGCTGCAGAAACCCTACCTCCTCCACCTGCGCGGAGAGCTCAGATCGCATCAACCGCACCCGCATTCCTGGTCGAGCCGTGCCGGAGAGTACCTTGATAGTCAAAAACACCCCTCGATAGGCATCATACCAGGAGTCGAAGATCAGCCCTGCCAGCGGGGCCTCAGGATCTCCTGTCGGCGGAGGCACCCGCTCGATCACTGTCTTGAGAACCGTTTCAACCCCCGTCCCTTCCTTGGCACTGACCAAAAGCGGGGGATCGGTCAGCTCCAACGTGTCGCGGGCCTGTCGGGCAACCCCGGTGGGATCAGCCGCCGGCAGATCAATCTTGTTAATGACGGGGATCACCCTTAACTGTGCCTCTTGAGCAAGGGCGGCGTTCGCCAGGGTCTGGGCCTCCACCCCTTGTGAGGCATCTACAATCAGCACCGCCCCCTCGCAGGCCGCCAGCGCCCGCGACACCTCATAGGTAAAATCGACATGCCCGGGGGTATCAATGAGGTTCATCTGATAGGTTTCCCCTGCCAGTCGGTACACCATGCGGATTGCCTTAGCCTTAATCGTGATCCCCCGCTCTCGCTCCAGTTCCATGACATCCATCACCTGATCCCGCATTTGCCGCCTGGGAACCGTCCCGGTGACCTCTAACAACCGGTCTGCCAAGGTGGATTTCCCATGATCAATATGCGCGATGAGGCAAAAATTCCGGATATGCGTGGGATCCACTGCTCACCTCTCACCCTGATCGGGCGCGGAGGCGTTTCATGACCGCCTCGTGCTCCGTCATCGCGAGGACCTCTTGCGCTAAGGCCTTCGCCTCCGCATGCGTGACGGCGCGCATGGCCTGTTTGATGCGCGGGACGGCTGCCGGCGGGACGGAGAACTCCGCCAGCCCCAACCCGACGAGGATGGGGGTGAAGAGCGGATCCCCGGCCATCTCCCCACACATGCCCACCCACTTGCCTGCACGATGGCCGGCTTCAATGACGGAGCGCACCAAGCGAAGCACGCCGAGATGCAAGGGATCATACAGCGAGGCGACGTTCTCATTCACACGATCTACCGCAAGCGTATATTGAATCAAATCGTTGGTCCCGAGCGAGAGGAAGTCCGCCTCCTGAGCCAAGAGGTCCGCGATGAGCGCCGCCGAGGGGACCTCGATCATGACACCCACCTCGAGGGGGTCGGCAAAGGGGACTCCCTTGGTTTTGAGCTCACGCTTGACCTCCTGTAAGATCGCATTGGCCTGCCGCAGTTCCTCCACGCTCGAGACCATGGGGTACATCATCTTGAGTTTTCCTTCAACCGAGGCACGCAGGATCCCCGCCAGTTGCGTCTTAAAGATCCCGGGGTACCGAAGACACAACCGGATTCCCCGCAGCCCCAGGAAAGGGTTCGCCTCGTCGGCGGACCGTCCCACGTCGAACGCGGCGAGTTTGTCTCCGCCGATATCCACGGTTCTCAGCACCACCGAATAGGGTAAGACGCTCTGGGCTACCTGGCGATACGCCTGATAGTGCTCCTCCTCCGTGGGCAGGGTGTCTCGATTGAGGTAGAGAAACTCGGTCCGATACAGTCCAATCCCCTCCGCACCATGATGCAAGACCCCTCTGACCTCATCCGGGATCTCGATGTTTGCAGCGAGATGGATCCGGTGCCCATCGTGGGTTTGCGCGGGAAGATCGCGGAGTTTCTCGAGCGCTCGACCTTCGGCGCGTTGGATTTCCCGCTCCCTGCGGTAATTTTCAACGGTGAACTGATCCGGATGGATGATGATGAGCCCTTCATGTCCATCAATGATGAGCAGGTCTCCGGTATTCACCCGTGTGGTCAGATCTTTCAAGCCCACCACCGCAGGGATCTCGAGACTCTGAGCCAGAATGGCGGTATGCGAGGTCCGTCCCCCGATGTCCGTGGCCAGGCCGTGGATGAACTGCTCCGGCAGGGCGAAGGTGTCTGACGGCAAAAGGTTGTGGGCTACCACCACCGCCTCTTCATGCAAATCGGCCAGTGTCGACCGTACCGTCCCTGAGAGGTGATAGAGGAGCTTCTTCCCGACGTCCACGATGTCGTGCCGCCGTTCCCGGTAATACTCATCTTTGATG
>JACPXA010000008.1 GCA_016196785.1 Elusimicrobiota bacterium | reverse complement strand
TGTGGCCCGATGTGGATGTGGTCGTCGTACCGAAAGGGGGAGCCTCCCTGGACTTCAAAACCCTCGAACGGGAACTGGTGACGCTCTGGCGGCAGGCAGGGATGCTGCGGACAGACCCTTGAGGACCTTGTCGTCTGTGTTGATTCGTGTCTACCAATGGGTGACGTGGGGGTGGCCACCCCGCTGTCGTTTTGCCCCCTCCTGTTCGGAGTACACTCGGCAGGCGATTGCCCGGTATGGCGCCTGGAAGGGCTGGAGGCTCGGCCTGTGGCGCCTGCTCCACTGCCATCCGTGGGATGCTGGGGGGTATGATCCCCTACCCTAATGGATCGCAATACCCTGTTGGCCATCGTCTTGTCAACCGGTTTTCTCCTGGTCTGGTTTGGAGTAGGCATTCCATGGTTCCAATCCTGGCACCCCACCCGACCTCAAACTCCAAGCACCCCCTCTAGCTCTCCACCCATGCCCACAGGGGCTAGTGCAGCTCCGACCGCTGAGGCGACCTCCGCTGCCGTAGCCCCTTCTTCTGCCCTCCGCCCTCCCGGTCCCCCCGTTGTTTTAGAAACTTCCCAATGCCGGGTCGAGCTCGTCGCCTCGGGAGCTGCCGTCACGCATTGGTTCCTGAAGGAACGAGGAGGCCAGGTGGACCTCGTCCACCTGCCCTCCACCCTCACGGCTGGTTCCCTCTTGGGAACCTGGCCGGAGCTCACCTTCCAACTCAAGGAGCACACGGCCCAGCGCGCGGTCTGGGTTACTGAGCTTTCCAATCACGTCCGCGTCACAAAAATCTATGAAATCAATCCAGCGGGTCACCTCCATCGCCTCCGCCTGCTCTTGTCGAACCCGAGCTTGGTGCCGGTGACCGTGGAGGATGTCCGTCTATCGGTAGGGCCAGGCCTGGGGACTGTGACGAACGAGGAAAAGGAGAATCCAGGACTCATCCGGGCGCTGTCCTTTGACAACCATCAGCTCCAGGTGTACAAACCGGGCGAGTATCCACTTGCCCTCCACCCCCCCGTTGCCCTCCGCCCTCCCGGGCCTGTCCAATGGGTGGGTCTTGATAACCGCTATTTCCTAGCGGCGCTGATTGTCCCCTCCCTTGCCGCCTCTCAAACTAGCGATAGCAGCACACTCCTGGTAGAGGGTTCAAAGGCTGAGACAACGGTCCACATCACCGAACGGTGCCGCCTTGCGCCCGGGGAGACGCAAGCCCTGGAGTGGCAACTGTACCTTGGTCCGAAAGGCTATACCCAACTCCGCCGGCTCGGGCTGCGGTTGGAGGAGTCGGTGGACTTTGGGTGGATGGGCGCGCTCGGCAAAGCCGCCCTGCATGCCCTCTATTTTCTCCATCGGCTCACCGGCAATTATGGCTGGGCCATTGTCTTATTGACCATCGGGCTGCAAATCCTCCTTTTCCCCTTGGCGATGAAAAGCCTGAAGGCCAGTCTCGCGATGAAGGCGCTCCAGCCACAGGTCAAGGCGCTGCAGGAACGCTTCAAAGGCGATCCCAAGCGGCTCAACGTCGAGATGATGCACCTGTATAAACAAAGTGGGACCAACCCGCTGGGCGGGTGCCTGCCGATGCTGCTGCAGTTGCCGATCTTCTGGGCGCTCTTTACGACCTTGCGGAATGCCTATGAACTCCGCGGGGCGCCGTTCATTGGGTGGATTCGAGATCTCTCGGCGCAGGACCCTTATTACGCCCTCCCGATCTTCATGGGGCTGGGCATGTTCGTCCAACAGCGGATGACCGCAGTGGCGGCAGATCCCACCCAGCGACAGATGATGTACATCATGCCGGTGATCTTTACCTTTATGTTCCTGCGGTTCCCCGCAGGGTTGGTCCTGTATTGGTTGGTGAACAATCTGTTGACCATTGCGGAGCAGTGGGGTTTTCAGCGGTGGAACCAACCACGGTAAACTCCGCGAGGCCGGCGACTTTAGGGAGGCATGCGCATGAAGGAAATCGAGACCCAGGGGAGAAGTGTGGATGAAGCGATTGCGAAAGGACTCGAACAGTTGGGGGTTGAACAGCAGGCAGTGGACATCACAGTGGTGGAGAAAGGTTCGGGGGGGCTCTTTGGGTTGGGCGCCAGACCGGCGCGGGTGGTGTTGCGGCTTCGGGAACGAGTTGATGGCGCTCCCAAGAAGACTGAGCGGGGAAGCCGGCCAACGGCCAGCCAGCCCAAAGCAGAGATGTCGCAGGTGGATCGTACCGTCGCGGAACAGCGGGTCAAAGAAGTTATTCAGACCTTACTCCGGTTCATGCACATCGAGGTGTCCGCGCTGACCACCCGGTTTGAGGAGGATCGGGTCCACGTGGATGTGAAAAGCGCTGATGGAGGGCTCTTGATCGGACGTGAGGGACAGACCCTGGACGCCTTGCAGCTCGTGGTGTATCTGATGGTCTCTCGGGATCCGCGCAGCCGCGTCAAGGTGACGGTGGATGTGGATGGCTATCGGGCCCGAGCGCAGGAACGGCTGGTGGTTGAGGCCCAGCGGATGGCGGCGGAGGTGAAACGGACCGGACGCGCCTACCACTTCCGACCGATGGATGCGGACACGCGGCGCGTGATCCACCTTGCCCTGGCCAGTGATCCCGATGTCGAGACGATCTCGGAGGGCGAGGGGACCTTCCGTAAGGTCCTCCTCCGTCCCCGCAAGGCAGGGACGTAGCTGCCTTTCTGCCTTATGACGACGGTGATGACCTCCCTTGATGACACCATCGCCGCGGTGGCGACCCCGTGGGGCGAGGGGGGGATCGGGGTGGTGCGGGTCAGCGGTCCTGAGGCGGTTAGGGTGGGGGAGCGTGTCTTCCATTCGCCTTCAGGGGTACGGCTCGCTGAGATGACGACCCACACCTGCCACGTGGGGATGATCCAGCTTTGCGGGGAGCCCGTTGACCAAGTTGTCGCCACGGTGATGCGTGAGCCGCGCTCCTACACCGGTCAAGACACCGTGGAGTTCTCAGGTCACGGGGGGATGGTGCCGCTCCGCCGAATCTTGGAAGCCTGCCTGCAGGCGGGGGCGCGGCTCGCCGAGCCAGGAGAGTTTACCTTGCGGGCCTTCGTCAATGGCAAGATGGACCTTGCTCAAGCCGAGGCGGTAGCGGATGTCATTCGGGCGAAAACAGACCAGGCGCTGACGGCAGCGCTCCATCAGTTGGAAGGGCATCTCTCAGAGGCCATCCGTCGCTTGCGCCAAGACCTCTTGGAGCTTCTCGCGCATCTTGAGGTTGGGTTAGATCATAGCGATGAGGATCACCCGTTTCTGGATCGTGAAGCGCTCCTCCACCGGTGCACTGAAGTTCAGCACGCGCTGGAGCGCCTGCTCGGGACCACGCGGACCGGCCGTCTGTATCGGGAAGGCCTTAAGGTCGCCATCGTTGGGAAACCGAACGTGGGAAAGTCGAGCCTGATGAATGTCCTTCTTCGGGAGGAGCGAGCCATCGTCACGCCCATTCCTGGAACCACCCGCGATGTCTTGGAAGAAGGCCTCAATCTGCGAGGGATCCCGCTGGTTATCCTGGATACCGCGGGGATGAGAGCGCACTCGCAGGACCCTATAGAGCAACTAGGAATGGAGCGGACCCGCCGGGTCCTTGAGCAAACCGAAGCTGTGCTGTTTGTCCTGGATACCAGCGTCCCGCTCACCGAAGAAGATCGGCGAGTTGCCGAACTTCTCAATGGAAAGCCAACGATTGTGGTACTCAACAAGGCAGACCTCCCCGCTTGCTGGCCTCCTCAAGCGCTCGATGCGTTAATGCAACGGTCCCCCTCACCCCCCCCCTCTCCCACCAGGGGAGAGGGAAAGACTTCACGCCCTCCTCCCTCGCCCCCCACAGGGGGGAGAGGGAAGGGTGAGGGGGGAAGGCGGAGTATACCTGCAGTACGAATTTCCACGATTCGACGAGAAGGGATTGACCAACTCGAAGAAGCCCTCTGGCACAGCGTGATGGGCGGGACGATCGCTCCCCACGATGGGGTGTTGGTGACGAATGTGCGGCACCAGGATGCGCTCCGCCGGGCGCAGGATGCGCTCCAGCGGGCGAGCACCGCAGCTTCGCAGGAGGCCTTCGAAGAATGCGTGGCCCTCGAGCTGCGAAACGCGCTGGACGCCCTCGGCGAAATTATCGGCGCTACCACCACCGAAGATTTCCTCCAGGCTATCTTCTCCACTTTCTGCATCGGCAAATAATGG
>JACPXA010000195.1 GCA_016196785.1 Elusimicrobiota bacterium | reverse complement strand
TCTCACAATAGTACAAGAAGGACATCCCTTCAAGGGTTCTTTCTCTTCCTATCGGCGTTCAGCCTTACCGCAGTCTGGGGGGCCAGCACGGCCTGGAGTGATTTCTGGGTGTATGGAATCCCCTCTGGTTTCGGGGAAACCTATGCGCTCCATTACCAACAGCAAGACGACGACTGGACGGCACTGATTGATGCGGGCCGACCAGAGGGCGCCCAATCCTTGAACCGCTTCCTGAAGCGGTACCACCTTCTGCCAGTGCACGCCGGGTTCCTCACCCACCCCCATGACAACCACTTTGGAGGGTTCCAGCGATTAGTTGAGCGGCGGCAGCTTGACACGTTCTTCTGGTCGGGTGGAGAGCAAGGCAGCGAAGCCGGGTTCTCCACATTACTCGACCGCTTACATCGACAGAGGATGCCCATCTATCGCTTGCGGCGCGGTGACGAATTGCGCCCCGCCCCCCCGTTGAGTGTGCGGGTATTGAATCCAGAGGTCCTGGGCCAGGACGCTCATGAGAACAGCCTGGTATTGTTGGTCCGGTTCGGCGAGACCACATGGTTGTTCAGCGGAGATCTCGCACCGGCGAGGCAGGCGGAGGTGAGCGAGGGGTTACGGCGACTCGGAGTCCCACGGGTGAACGTCGTGACTTGGCCGCATCATGGGGATACCCTAGAGCCATCCTGGATGAATATTTTTTCCCAAGCAGAGTTTATCTTGCTTGGGGTTGGACCTAATGCGCACAGTCTGCCCAACCTGTCACTCTTGCAGGGACGGATCCACGGACGCCTCCTGAGCACCGATCAGGGCCCTTTCTGCCTCAGGAGCGATGGCACACGGGTATGGGAGGAAACTCCATGCCGTTGAGGGAAGAGTCTCTCAGGCGCCGGCGGTGGGATGCCGCGGTGGGATTTTTCACCTTCCTGCTGGTCTTCGCATGGGTGGGCCGTCCGGTTACTGAGGCCCTGCGAGCTCGGAACCTTCTCCGATTGACCCTGGCTGCGATGGCGGCTGTGGGGGTCGGATGGCTTGTCTCGATCGCTCGACGCCAACGAGCCATGGACTGGGTATTCTGGGTCCGCTTACTTGGGTGGGGTATCGTGTATGTGGTGGCTGGACGGCGCTTACTGGTCGCTCCGGAGGAGCAACTCCATTTGTTGGATATGGTGGTCCTTACCTATCTGTGGTACCAAGCGGTCAAGATTGATGTCCAACCGCGGGGGCTGGCACTGGGGATCGCGGGGGTATTGGGATGCCTTGCGGGGGCAGCCGAAGAAAACCTTCAGCGGTTCATCCCGGGGCGCTACTATACCCTCCAAGACGTGGGGTTGAACTGTCTCTCAGTGTTCTTGGCGCTAGGCGTCATTGTGACGTTGATTGACCGTCCTCCGCGACACAAGAAAACTTTGGGGGAGCCGGAGGCGTGGCTCCCACAGATTCGTTGACGAGGGGATGACGGGTGAGGTATAATTACGTCGAGAGTTACGTCAGAAAAGGAGTCACCCAATGACCCAGCTTGAAGCGGCACGCCAGGGGATCGTCACGAAAGAGATGCAGCTCGTGGCCGACAAGGAAGGCCTGTCGGCTGAATTGATCCGAAGCGAAATCATCGCTGGACGGCTCATCATTCCCGCCAATGTCAACCATTTGAAGCAAGGCCTTCAAGCGATGGGGATCGGAATCGCCCTGAAATGCAAAATCAACGCGAATATTGGAAATTCAGCGACGACCTCGAACGTCCAGGAAGAGAAGGATAAACTCCATACCGCGGTACACTTCGGCGCTGACACGGTGATGGATCTGTCCACAGGAGGGCAGTTGGATGAGACCCGGGAGGCCATTATCGCCGCGAGCCCTGTCCCCGTGGGGACCGTTCCCATCTACGAAGGGCTCGCGCGGGCAAGACGGATCGAGGCCATTACCCCGGAGTTGTTGCTCGAAGTCATTGAGAAGCAGGCGCGCCAAGGAGTGGACTATATGACGATCCACGCCGGCGTGCTCCAGGAGTATATCCCCTTCACGAAGAAGCGGATTACAGGGATCGTCAGCCGGGGCGGCTCGATTTTGGCGCAGTGGATGGTAGCCCGCCGTGAGCAAAACCCGCTCTACACGCGTTTTGATGAGATCTGTGAAATCTTTCGCCGATACGATGTGAGCTTTAGCCTGGGGGATGGGCTTCGGCCCGGTTGCATCGCCGATGCGAGCGATGAGGCGCAGTTCGCGGAACTTCGGAGTTTGGGCGAGCTGACCTTGCGAGCGTGGGAACACGGTGTCCAGGTGATGGTCGAAGGCCCGGGTCACGTGCCGATGGATCAAATCCCTATGAACGTGGAGCGACAGATCCACGAGTGCCATGGGGCGCCGTTCTATGTCTTGGGCCCGCTGGTCACGGATGTCGCGCCTGGCTATGACCATATCACCTCCGCCATTGGCGCTGCCATCGCTGGCCAAGCCGGGGCGGCCCTCCTGTGCTATGTAACCCCGGCAGAGCACCTCGGGCTTCCCAACAAGGAGGACGTCCGACAGGGGGTGATCGCGTATAAGATCGCGGCGCACGCCGCGGATCTCTCTAGGCACAGGCCTGGGGCGCGGGATCAGGACGACGCTCTGTCTCATGCGCGCTTCACCTTCGATTGGGAGAAGCAATTTGCCCTGGCGCTCGATCCGGAGGCTGCGCGGACCAAGCACGATGAGACGCTGCCAGAGGGCGCCTTTAAAGGCGCCCGGTTCTGCTCGATGTGTGGCCCGACATTCTGTGCGATGAAAGTCACCCAGGACGCCCGCCGCATCGAAGAGAACACCCAACACCCCATCGCCGTTTCTTAAGCGTTCGGGATTCCTCTATGATTACCCGCCACATCGCCCCCGGCCAGGTCCGTTTTGGTCCCGGAGCCCTCAGTGCGCTCACCCAGGGGTCACGCGCCCTGCTGATCGGCGAGCCCTGGGTTCTCGAAAGCTTGGCTCAGCCTTTGGGGGAGCTCTTGCAGCGCCAGAGGGTGTTCTCCATTTTGCCCTCCGCCCAGCCCTTTGGGGGGGAATGCACCTTGGAGGAAATCCACTCCTGGGTGATCCGAGGCAAACAGGAACATGCCGATCTGGTGGTGGGGATTGGAGGGGGCCGGGCCTTGGATACCGCTAAAGCGGTAGCGTTTCATCTGCGGTGCCTGGCCGTGACGATCCCCACCAGCGCGGCGACCTGCGCCGCCTGGTCCGCGCTCTCCGCGATCAACTCGCCGGAAGGGGCGCAACAGGAGTACCTGTTGTTGGACCGAGCGCCCGAGGTGATGATCATTGACCCTGTCTGCTTTCTTGTGAAAGGCCCGGTGGCCCCAGGGCGCCTCTTGGCGGCGGGCATGGCCGATGCCCTGGCGAAATACCATGAGTCCCATGCCTCTACTCATGGGCGGTACACCGATGCCCTCACCCAAGTGGCCCTAGATCTCTCTCAGCGCATTCATGACGTCATCTTTCAGCAGGGGTTGACAGCTCAGCAAGAGCTTGCGAAGGGACGGTGGACGCCAGCGGTCGAGCAGCTTGTCATCGTCAATATCGCCTGGGCCGGCATGGTCGGTGGGTTGGGTGGGGAGAAGTGCCGCGCGGTGGCGGCGCATGCCCTCAGCAACGGCCTTACCCATATCTTGCCTCCCCGCTCACTGCTCCACGGTGAGACAGTGGGGTACGGGATCCTGCTGCAGTTGGCGTTGGAACGGAAGTTGGAGGAACTTCAGGCGTTGGAGACGTTGTTCCGGTCCCTAGGGTTGCCGACCACGCTTGAAGAGTTGGAGCTGGATGGGACGGCCCGTGCCCATCTTCCTGAGGCGTTCCGGGTGGCGCTGGATCCAAAGGAGACACTCCGCAACCTTCCCTTCCCGGTGACGGCCGACGACCTGTCGCAGGCTGTTGAGACGGTTGAAGCGCTCGCCCCGAAGCTTTCGAAACCTTCACGGGTCGGATAACTTGAGACTGGCGAATAACTACCCATCGGCTGCAATGTCGGCTGCCGGCCTCCGCCTGCGTCAGGCTCGCTCGGCATACCGTTCCTTCGTCAAGTATGCCGTCGCTCGCCTTCCTTGGCTCGGCACGGCATCCGACATTTCGCTACGAAGCGCGTTATTCGCCAGTCTCAACTTCTAAACCATGGAAACCTCCGTGCAACGCCCTGCCTCAACGATGGACGAGCTTGATCGCAAGATCTTGATGCGCGTTCAGGAGGCCCTCCCGTTGGTCCCTACCCCCTTTGCCGAGATCGGGGTACCCCTGGGGCTGACCGAATCGGATACCATCACTCGCCTCCAGCGCCTAAAGAAACTCCGCATCGTCCGGCAGATCAGTGCGATTTTTGATACCCGGGCGCTGGGCTATCAATCCACGCTCGTGGCGATGCGTGCCGTCCCAGAGCGGCTGGATCAAGCGGCCAAGGTCGTGAATCGTCATCCCGGCGTGAGTCATAACTACGCACGAAACCATGCCTACAACCTGTGGTTCACCTTAGCGATTCCTCCCTTGTGTTCCTTGGAACAGAGCGTGGAACGACTCCGCCGGCTCTCGGGGGCGGAGAGCGCCCGGATACTCCCCACGTTGCGGTTGTTTAAGATCGGGGTGCAACTCGATGTCGAGGGCACAGAGCCAGCCTCCGCCCGATCGGCCACCGTCACGTATGATGACGCGAAACGCAAGGCGATTCAAGCGCAACCCGTCACTGACCGGGAAATCGCCTTTATCCGGGTCTTGCAGGAAGACTTCCCGTTAGTGTCCCGCCCTTTCCAGACGTTGGCAGAATCCTTAGGATGTTCGGAGGCCGAGGTGCTGGAGCAAGCCCGACGGTTTCAGGAACAGGGACGGATGCGGCGCTATGCAGCTATCCTCTTCCATCGTCGGGCAGGGTTTACTGAGAATGCGATGGGGGTGTGGGTCGTGCCCGGGGACCGGATGGAAGAGGTCGGTCGGACCATGGCGTCCTTTAAGAAGGTCAGCCATTGTTATCAGCGACCGGTCTACCCCGATTGGCCCTATTCGATCTTTACGATGGTCCATGGACGGACGGTGGAGGAGTGTCAGGCGGTGATTGATGCTATCGCTCAAGCGACGGAGCTGACGGAGTACTGTCTGTTATATAGCACGCGGGAGTACAAGAAGATTCGCTTGAAATACTTCGATGAGAGGCTCGACCAGTGGGAAGCCGACGCCGCGCAGTGAGTCGGAGGAAGCGAGGGGGCTGGGGTTCGGGAAAGACGCTCGCTTCCTCCTCCCCTTCCCCGTCAACGCCACAGGGCGTTTCATATGTCAACTACACGTTGTTCCGGGTGGATCCTGTGTGGCGGCGGTTGCCGGCTGAGGCGAAGACGCTCCATCGCACGGAGTTCCTGCAGGCGGTCGAGGCTGGATGTCGGCAGGATGCGGTGACCCTCCGCGCTTTTTCGACGCTCGGTTTCAAGAACGACAGTGACTTTCTCTTCTGGCTGCAGGCCCCCACCTTGGATCGCCTGAATGATTTTTCCAGGAGGCTGGTCCGAACCACCTTGGCGTCGTACCTGAGCCAGCCGCATGCCTTCCTGGCCATGAAAAAAGCCTCGGAGTATTCCCAGCCCCAGGAAAAAGATAGCGCGTTTGAGCGAGGCCCCACGCAGTACCTGTTTGTGTATCCCTTTGTGAAGAGCCGGGAATGGTACCTGCTCCCCTTTGAGGAACGGATGCGGCTGATGAACGAGCACATCGCCGTCGGCCATGAGTTCCCCTCGGTGCGGATCAACACCTCATACTCCTTTGGCATTGACGATCAGGATTTTGTTGTCGCCTTTGAATCGAATGCCCCAGACCAGTTTGTGCATCTAGTCGAGCGGCTGCGGAAGACCGAGGCGAGCCGCTACACGGCGCGGGATACCCCGATGTTTGTGGGACGTGCTGTTGACCTGAAGACGATTTTGGACGAGTTCTGAGAGGAGGATACCGTCATGACACTGACCGTTGTTGATCGGGCACAGTGGCGAGGGACGAACCAAACCCTCGCTATCTTCACATTTACAGGACAAAAGTCAATCGCCACCCCGTGGCTGGCTGGCTTGGGGCGGGTGTTATGGCAACTCGCCAGCGCCGAGGGATTTCGGGGAAAGGCGGAAGAGGTGGCGGTACTCCATCTTGCCGGTGCCAACGCCCGGAAGGCCGCCAGCCGAGTCCTCCTTGTTGGACTTGGGGACCGTGAGCGCTATGGGCAGGAGAATCTCCGGAAGGCTGTCGCCGTGGCGACGCGGAAGGCGGAAGGGATGCGGCTTACCCAATTTGGTCTGGCGATGCCTCACCCTACGGGTACCCCGCCGCTCCCCAGTCTGGAAGAAACCGCCCAGGCGATTGCTGAGTCGGTGGGACTGGCCTCGTACCGGTATGAGAAGCATCGCTCCAAAAATGAGGATCGTCCGCCATCGATACGTCAGGTCACGGTGATCATTTCGGAGAGACAGACCATCACCGCGGCTCGCTCAGCGATCCGGCAGGGAATGCTCTTCGCCGAAGCCACCAACTTTGCGAGAGACCTCGTCAATGAGCCTCCCAGCGATTTGATTCCAGAGCAGGTCGCCGAGGTGGCCCGTTCCCTGGGGAGTGACGGGACTGTGGAAGTGAAGATCTTTCGGAAGCCGGAGATTGAACGGCTGGGGATGGGGGCGCTCCTCGGTGTGGCCCGTGGAAGCGCGCACCCGCCGGTGTTCCTCCACTTGGTGTATCGGCCGCCGAAGGGCGTTACCGTGAAGCGCACGGTGGCGTTGGCGGGGAAGGGAATTACCTTTGATTCCGGCGGTCTGTCGCTGAAGTCTTCCGAAGGCATGGAGACGATGAAGATGGATATGGCGGGGGCTGCGGCCATTCTCGGCGTGTTCCGGGCTCTGCCGATCCTAAAACCCCCAGTCATCGTGCATGGATTCCTGTCGGTGGCAGAGAACATGCCGGGCGGGGCCGCGATGAAACCGGGGGATGTCGTGAAGGCGCTGAATGGCAAGACGATTGAGGTCTTGAACACCGACGCCGAAGGGCGCTTGGTGCTCGCTGACGCCTTGAGCTATGCGGTCAAAGAGTCGGTGGATGAAATCATTGATCTGGCGACATTGACGGGGGCCTGTATCGTGGCGTTAGGGGATCAGGTGGCCGGCGCAATGGGTAACCGGGAGGATCTTCTGGAAAGGCTTAAGGCCGCCGGGGCGAAGGTCGGTGAAAAGCTCTGGCCGTTGCCGTTGGTTCAGGAGTACCGGGAGCAGCTCAAGAGCTCGGTCGCTGATATGAAGAATATCGCGGGAAAGCGGGAGGCGGGGGCGATCATTGGCGGGTTGTTCCTGCAGGAGTTTGTGGGCAAAACCCCGTGGGTGCATCTGGATATCGCCGGCCCCGCGTGGGCGGATAAAGGTCGAGCGAACGGCGTGGCTGGCGGCACCGGCTTTGGGGTTCGGATGCTCCTCACTTACTTGACTGAGTTCACGAACTGAAAAATTTCGGCTTGGCGGGGGGGGAGTCATCGTTCACAAAGGCGGCTCGAGTTCGTCGGGTTGCCTTTGTGTGTTTTACGCTCGCTTGGCTGGGAGGAATCGTGCTTCCCCCCGACAGCTCCAGCGCCGGTCTCTTTAGCAAACCCAAGGGGACGGTCATTGATGTGTACCGAGACGGACGCTTCATTGGCGGCATTCCCTTCCTCCAGGAGGAGGGAATCCCGTACGTCTTCCTGTCCGATGTGGAGTTGGTGTTTCGTGGCACGCTGCATTGGTTTCAAGTCTCAGGGAAGGTCCGACTGGCCATTGGCCAACACTGGGTAGATTTTTTTCCGGGGGAGCAGGTCGTAAGCGTGGATGACGTCCGCCGTCCGTTGGATCATCCATTGACGGAGATTGACGGGAAAATCGCGGTGCCGCTCGAGTTCCTCTCTTCCCCCGCGTTCACACAGGCTGTGGAGTACGGCGTGGTATGGGACGGCAGTGCAAAGACCCTCCAACTGGCTTCTCTGGAGAGTCAGAAGGGGACCGTTCAGGTCCCCCTTCCTCTCCCCCCGGCCGCCGACCCCGAGCGAGCGAAGCGAGTCGAGGAGGAGGCGGGGGTGAGGGGGAAGGCCGCTGGGTCTTCTCCACTGCCTCAGGGCCATCGGATCCATCGGATTGTCGTTGATGCTGGACATGGCGGTCACGATCCAGGGGCGGTCGGTTACCGGAGGACGAAGGAGAAAGACATCAACCTGCTCTTTGCCAGAGAATTGACGAGAATCCTCCGCGAGCGAGGGCGGTACGAAGTCTACCTAACCAGGGAGGATGACACCTTTGTGCCCTTGGCGGATCGGGCGCTCTTCGCCAATGAACGGCAGGCGGACCTCTTCCTGTCCATCCACTGCAAC
>JACPXA010000190.1 GCA_016196785.1 Elusimicrobiota bacterium | reverse complement strand
TTATCCCGCGGTGATCAACTACGACGGCTCTTGGACCGAGTGGGGGAACCTCGTGAACGCCCCGGTTGCCAAAGGGGAGCAGTCGGAGTAAATTCCTGGGTCAACCCTTTCGTACTGAAGAGTATCGTACCCGAACGGAAACCGAGGGCCGGTGGAACCTGCGGGTGATTTCTTACCGGTTGGGGGATCACTACGCGTGTACCGTGGATAACGTGGATCCTGGAGCGACCCTAGCTAGAGCTGAGGGGACGACCCGGGAAGAAGCGGAGGCTCAAGCCCTCGCAAAGGCTCGAGCGATGGTCGCGAAAACCAGGGTGTCTGGCTCTTAGCTGTCCCTCCCTCGCGTCTTTCTTTATCATGGGGCTCCATCGTTTTACTCTCCTGGTGGCTGGACTGACCTTCCTGTTGCTCATCGTGGGTGGGCTGGTCACCAGTACCGGTTCGGGGTTGGCGGTCCCAGACTGGCCCCTCTCGTACGGACAATTCTTTCCCCCCATGCAAGGCGGCGTCCTTTACGAGCATGGTCATCGGATGCTCGCTGGCGTGGTCGGGGTGCTCATGGTTATCCTGGCACTGTGGTTGTGGATGAAAGAGCCGCGTCCATGGGTTCGTCGAGTCGGCACAGCGGCGCTATCGCTTGTGGTTGTCCAAGCCCTTCTGGGAGGGTTGACGGTATTGTTCCTCCTGCCCCCCACGGTCTCTATCGCGCATGCCTGCGTGGGACCAACGATTTTCTGTCTCACCGTGTGCCTGGCGCTGGCGACCTCCCCGGATTCAAAGAATCCGCCCTTCGCCGACCCACTCTCTTCTGATACGACCCACCGGCTACTGGATCTGCAACGGCTGAGCGTTCTGACCACTGCATTTCTGTATCTGCAATTGGTTCTTGGTGCCGTTCTTCGACACACCCAGGCGGGGTTGATCCCCCACCTGGTGGGAGCTGCCCTCGTGGTTTTACACGTCGGGTTTCTGATCGTTCGAGCCCTGAAGGTTTCTGAGACTAGCCGACGACTTCTCCGGCCTGCCGGGTGGCTCGGTGGGTTATTCCTCCTGCAACTCATCTTGGGGGGGGGCGCCCTTTTCACCACGATGGGGAAGCAAACCCTCAATCATCCAATGGCTGCTCGTGTGCTCTTAACGACTGCCCACATGGCGGTCGGTACCCTGATGCTGGCAACCGCCCTGGTCTTGGTCTTCCGCACCTCACAACTCGCCGCACGGATTAAGCAAGGAGGTCACGAGGGGTTGTCTCGTGGGGACGCTCGCTTTGCGAGCTCGCTCCACGGTGCCCTCGCCGTCACTGATGATCCCGTCAAGCTCTAACTTGACTCAAAGGGCAACCTCTGCGCCCCATTCAACACCTTCCGGCTCGGCCACCGAGGCCACCGCCGATCCAACCCCTCGGCCCTCCTTGCTTTGTTATCTCGAGCTCACCAAGCCACGACTCAGTCTGCTGGTGCTCGCCACGACGCTCATCGGTTTCGACCTCGCCTCCCGGAGACCGGTGGATGTTCCCTTACTCCTCTCGACCCTGCTGGGGACAGCGCTGGCCGCGGGAGGAGCCAGTGCCTTAAACCAGGTGTTGGAACGCGATGTGGACGCGAAGATGCATCGGACCGCATCCCGACCATTGCCAGCGGGTCGCCTGCGCCCCGACCAAGCGCTCGCCTTTGGTGTCGCGCTTTCAGTCACTGGGATCCTCTTTCTCACGCTGGCCGTGAATCTTTTGACCGGCTTCCTTGCCGCCATCACCCTGGCCATCTATCTCTTTCTCTATACTCCCCTCAAGCAGAAGACCTCGCTGTGCACTCCAGTGGGAGCGATCGCTGGCGCAATCCCACCACTGATTGGCTGGGCGGCCCGCCGCGGTGAGCTCACCTTCGAGGCCTGGGGGCTCTTCTGGATTGTCTTTCTGTGGCAACTCCCTCATTTCCTGGCGCTGGCCTGGATGTATCGGGAGGACTATGCCAGGGCAGGGTTTCCGATGTTACCCGTCGTAGACCCCGATGGGAGAAGCACCAGCCGACAGATCCTGCTGTACTCCTTGGCGCTGGTCCCCGTCAGCTTGCTCCCCACTCGAGTTGGGTTGACCGGGTCCATTTACTTTTGGGGGGCCTTAATACTCAGTGTTGGGTTTTTAGCGATGGGACTCTACACGGTCTTGGGAGTTGCTGGGGTGCGCCATCCGTATCCGCTTGGGTTTCAGCTCCTCCGCCGCCCTGCAACGGTGTATGCCAAACGCCTGTTCCTCGCCTCGGTGGTGTATCTCCCTGGCCTACTCGCATTGATGGCTCTCAATAAACTCTAATGGTTGCTTCAAGTGTACTAACAGAGCTTCGGGTTAGGGCCCGTCTGCTGTGGGGTCTGATGATTGCTGTCCTCGCGGGGGTGGTGGGAAGGTCGGCATGGGTCTGGTGGAACCGTTCCCCCGCGGAGTTAATCGCTCATCACATCAGCGCGGAATCCCCCGCCGTCCACGGTGAAGTGCCGCAATTTTCCTTGGCCGATCAAAATGGTCGGCGGGTGACGTTGAACACCTTCAAAGGCCATGTCTGGATCGCTGACTTCATCTTTACCTCCTGCGGCGGTCAGTGCCCCATGATGACCGCCCAGATGACTAGGCTTCAGGCGAAACTCCCTAAAGACATTCGGCTGGCGTCTTTTAGTGTGGATCCTGAGCGGGATACCCCGGCGGTCCTTGCACAATATGCCAAAGCCCACGGTGCGGAAGAAGGGCGATGGCTGTTCCTCACCGGTCCACAACAAGAGCTCTATCGGCTTTCCCAAGGGGGGTTCCGGCTGGCAGTTGAGCCAAGCGGAGGGAGCCCAGCCGAACCCATTATCCATAGCGTGCGGCTGGTTCTCATCGATCGGCAGGCAAGAATCCGTGGATACTATGACGGTTCTGAGGACCAATCCGTCCAACGGCTCCTTCGAGATACAAAAGTCGTATGGCGCGAAACCACAAAATGACCCCCATGTTTGACAACCTACCCACGCTGAACGCCTCCCTCAACGGGACCAGCGCGATCTTCATCATCGCGGGGTACCTCGCTATTTGGAAGAAGAAGGTCACGGCTCACGCCGCCTGTATGCTGGCCGCTACTATTGTCTCGGCGTGCTTTCTCATCTCCTACGTGATTTATCATGTGAAGGTGGGGTCCGTCCGTTTCCCAGGTCAGGGCTGGGTACGCCCGCTGTATTTCGGGATCCTAATTTCCCATACAACCCTGGCATTGGCCATCGTTCCCTTGATCTTGAGAACCTTATACTTGGCTGCCAAACGTGAGTTCGAGCGCCACACCCGTATCGCTCGCTGGACCCTCCCTCTCTGGCTGTATGTCTCTGTCACGGGCGTCATCGTGTACTGGATGCTGTACCAGATTCGCTGGACACCGCCCGCCCTTTAATCCCAAGCTTACCTACCACCTTAAGAAAAAAACCGCTCACGGCCTCACCCCACTCGACCCCTTGACATGGGGTTACACTAGTGTTACACTTTTAGCGGTAGGGTAATAGATAGTCGGATGGTTTGCTGGATGGAGGTATATATGCCCACGACACTGCCACGAGTGTTTGTGCCGTTTGAGAAAGACGAACACATGCGTTTAGGGCTGCTCGCGAAGGCCCAAGCAACGTCCCTCTCCGGGACAGTGCATGACTTAGTGAAGTTGGCGCTCGAGCTTGTAGAAGACTTGGCCTTGGGACAGTTGGCTCAAGATCGTCTTTCGGATTTTGATCCTGGACGTTCTCTGGATATCGATGAGGTCATTGAGTGGAATCGACACCGCAGCGTTCGCCGACCCAAGGGCCGTTCAGCGTCAAAATAACCCCGCAGGCCAAGGAGGACCTTGAAGAGATTTCCTCCGGCGTGACTAGCACCCTTCTGCACCTTATCAAGGATAAACTCTCTCGTGCTCCCGACTATTTCGGTGAGCCACTAAAAGGGACATCCGGGATGGTCTGGAAAACCAAGCCAGGGAAATACCGAGTTCTTTACCTTCTCCAGTTTGATAAAAAAGAAGTCCACGTATTGGCCATCAAAAACCGCGATTCCGTTTATCGGCCGGACCAGCTTCAAACGCTGATTAAACTGGCTCAGGAAATCCTGCGTCCTGACCGTTAACAAGCACTATGAAAAGGATCCCGGCCTCTGTCCCATTTCATCCCTACGCGCATGGCAGGCGACCGTCGCGTTGCAAGTGGACGGATTTCGAGGTCGATGGTAGATCTTTTGAGATTCTCGGCGTCCGAGATCCGGTTGCCACTTACACGCGTCTGGCTGGCTACCCAGACGACCCCGATGAACAAATCGGACAAGCGCTCGTGGCATTCGTGAAGGGATGGTCTTAAAGTGCTGGATACCAATCATTAATCTGCTCCCCGGCCGACTGCTAAAGCTGTACTGCCCCACCTAAATTTAGACAGGTAGTATCTTATTTTAGGTCTTCCAGTTTTCAAGTGGGGCACGACAATCGTCTACTGGATGCTGTACCAGATTCGCTGGACACCGCCCGCCCTTTAATCCCAAGCTTACCAACCGCCTTCATCTCAATAGAGAACCTCCCTCTTCATTACCACAGCTACTATCAAGTTCCTGACGAATGTAAAAACTTTCTTTATAATCAACTTGAATTAAGTGCATAGACAATTATGGAAACAATTAGTTGACAATTAAATGAAGGTGAAGTACATTTTAGGAGTGCTATCTGGCTATCGGCCTTCCTTTCAACGTTCCGCTCTTCTCGTCCGCAATCTCGCCGAGGCGTCCAGCCTGCGAGCCTGGGTTCAACAGCAGTTGGTGGATGTCTCTTGGTTGGGGCCTACCCAGCGAGATGCCCTGGTCCGGCTGGCGCATTACTCCACCCGCATCGAAGGGAACCCTCTGACACTGCCGGAAGTGGAAGCGCTCGCTGCTGGCAAAGATTTGCAGGTAGAGGAGCGGGCCAAGCGGGAAGTCCTCAACTACTTCGCTGCACTTCGCTGGATTTGGCGATCCAGCCTCAAAGTGATTCACGAAGCAGATCTCCTGAAGCTTCACCGCCTTCTAACGCAGGACATTCTTTCTGCCAATGAAGTCGGCGCTTACAAGGCCCAGCCGAACGCTGTCTTTGCTGGCGGCCAGATCATTTATCGGCCACCACCGCCAGAGCTTTGTCCCGAACTCACGAAGGAACTTTTGAAGTGGCTTAACTCCAGCGACTCGCTGAATGAGCATCCCGTCATCGCGGCAGCCATCGCCCATCATCGCTTCGTGTCCATCCACCCCTTCATGGATGGTAATGGCCGAGCCGCCAGGGCCTTGGAGTCATGGATTCTGTTTCGTCGGGAGTTTGACACACACCACATCTTTGCCCTAGACGAATTCTTTGACCACGACCGCCAGCGTTACTACCGAGAAATCCAGGCTGTCCGGGACCGAGGCGATGAACTGACAAGCTGGTTGGAGTACGTAAGCGAGGCTGTAATCGTTACCCTTCAGAAAACCCAACAGCGGATCCAAACCTTGCGTGCTAAAGGATCCGACACACGGATTACTCTAAACGCCACCCAGGAAAGGATCTTGCAAGCCCTCACCCATTCTCCGCTACTAAAAGGAAGTGATCTGGCTCGGACGCTCCGAATTTCTCGAGCGCTGTTAAGCAAGGCGATGCGGCCGCTGCTAGACGCGCGGCTTATCGTGAAAGAGGGTTCAACGAAAGCGGCCATCTACCGCTTAAAAACTTCGGGCTGACTTCCTGGCGAGTCTAAAGCTTCTCAAAAGATGACATCCCACACCCGCATGGTTGCCATTGCAACTTTCATTCTGGGATTCATCTCGCCCTCACTCTCAGCAGCCGACCAACCATCAACTGCCAAAAGGAGGGAACAGCCCGTGGCATTCGAACTCACCAGCACAGCATTTCAGGCCAACGCGACCATCCCCAAAAAGCACACCTGCGATGGAGAAGATCTCTCCCCCCCGTTAAGCTGGTCCGATCCACCCAAAGGGACGCAGAACCTTGCGTTGATCATGGATGATCCGGATGCCCCTCCGGGAACCTGGGTCCATTGGGTGCTGTACGATCTTCCTGCGGATCTCAGGAGCCTGGCTGAGAGGTTACCCAAGACTGAAAGTTTGCCCAATGGCGCCAAGCAGGGACTGTGCTGGGGGGTGGATGCCTTCAACAAGGTGGGCTACTATGGACCTTGTCCACCGCCAGGCAAGCCGCATCGGTATTTCTTCAAGCTCTACGCCCTGGATAAAAAGCTGGACCTCCCACCCAAAGCGACCAAGGCCGCTCTCCTCAAGGTCATGCAAGGACACATCCTCACCCAGGCAGAATTGGTGGGACTCTATAGACGATAGCGTCAGACTTCATCAGCCAGTAGCGCATTTACGAGTCCCTCAGTCACCCTTCGGGAGTTCCGGGAGAGAACTTAATTGTCTTTCTTGTCCAGGCACCATATCCCGACGCCGCGGCAAGCGATGAAGAGAAAAATGAAACAATAGAGGACCGCCGGTTCACCCTGGTTGAGGGCCGGGAAAAACGCCCGACTGAATTGGAATTTCCAGTGAAACTGGAAATACGCCACGGCCATGGTGCCGCTGCAGAGGAAAGCCGCCCAGCGGGTCTGGAAGCCCACCATCACCAGCAGGCCGCCAATCAGCTCGATGAGCCCGCCAAACCAAAGCTGGGACCCCACCACCGCTGGTGGGAACCCCTCGGCAAACACTCTCAAGATGATCTGGGCGCCGTGGAACGAGAACATGAACCCCGTTACGATGCGCAATAACGCGTAAGCCTGGTCCTGGTACTTGGCAAGTTGCCTCATCGAATGCCTCCTTTGGGTTTCGCCAGTTCTCGAGCGAGCCGCTCGGGCTTGGCGATAAAACGAAATGGCCGAATCTTGCGATTCGGCTAAACCGTTAGATAAAGTTTTGAAAGGATGAAGCATCAAGCCGCCGCTGAACGGTATCTGTTGGAGTGGGATCATCAAGCTCGATGAACGAGGAGGAGTGTGCGAAATTCTGAGGGTAAACGACCAGACATGGTTGCTTGGTTAAAACTGAAGGGAAGATAATTCCTTCAATACCCGATTCCGCGACGACTTGTCCAAAAATCTGACAATTTGCTGGAACATCTAGTTGCATAGGGGGAAGCCGCCAATTAGTCTCAAGGAGACTATCTAACAATTCCTGAACTGTCGTGACCAAACGTGGCGGATCGATGTTTAATCTCCTGGTTTCCTGAATCAACGTGTTGGAAAGATGAAAGTTCTTCACGAGGTCCACGAAACCAACTAAGTTGTCTTTCTGTCGTAGGTCAAATACTGACTCAAGGTTACCATGAACGGATACAATCGTAATAGAACCTGTTTGGACGAGTGCTAGCTCTTCGAAGTTGAGAAGCTGTTCTTGTTTGGCACGGGCGAAGAGTTCGTCTATTGCGGTGTCTTTGTCAAAAGCGAGATAAAGTCCTGGGAACGCCGTGAGACGCGTGGGATCAATCGTTCCGATATTGAATCTCCCGCCAGGGTCCATCAGACTACCCTTAGCACTCAGGGGATTGAGGGAGTATTTATATTTCACCGCCCTCTGCCAATGAGAAAATGAGAACGGGACGGTTTTCTCTCGAAGCGAATTCTTTAACGATTCATAGATTTGGGATCGCTGAAAAGCAAGCTCGGAGTAATAATTCCAGTGAAATTTGAGGAGCTGTCGGTGATACGCCTTGGACTTGACGAGGTCTTCAATCCGTCCGTAATCGAGAAGGTAACGTCTGCCTCCTCGGGATCTCCGAGGATTACTCATCTAACGTAGACTCAGCGGTTGTTCTCGCCCAAAGCGTTTAGAATGAATTCATACAACTTTTTAAAGCGGCCGACACGAATCATATCACGGGGCTTCACATTACCCAATAATGGGTTGGGGATCTTGAACCATAGCACGGTCCTCTGCGTGTCTTTAAAATACTGGCCAACCTTGGCCAAAGCAACAGCCCACTCAGTAAGGTGATCTTCTAGCTCTTTCGGTATTTTCTGGTCGTATCGAACAGAATCCAAGGGAACATTAGAAGCCTTAGCGACGTCTTTTTTCTTAAGATTTAAGAGAGTGACTACCTTTTGATAATCAGGCTTCCCCGATTCAAATAATGACAGGTAGTCTTCCTTAGGTACAGTTGCAAATAGAGCTTCTTTATTCATTGTAGGAAACTCCTTCCATATTCTTTCCACATTTTCACCATAATTCTACCACATTACAAGCTAAATTTCAAGGTCTAAAAATAACCATCCCTGGGTGACGAAACCTGGCCATTAGTATGGAGTAAAACGAAATGGCCGAATCTTGCGATTCGGCCACACCGTTGCGGGGGCTGGATTTGAACCAGCGACCTTCGGGTTATGCGTACCACTACAGCTTTCGCTGTCTGTCTTGACCAGTTTGTGGTCTGGACTTTCCCTTCACCCTCGGCTTACCCGTAGGGTGCCTGCCGTCAAGTCTCTACACCTTCTCTAGAGTATACTCCAGAGCTTGGCTCGGGGTTACCCTGCTAACGGCTTCCCCGACTTTGACAGGTAATCTTGCAGAAGTTCCCTCCTGCAAAGCCCATGGCGTGATCAAGTTCCAAGCGTCACGATAAGCAGAGGATCGCGGCCTTCTCTGACGCTTCTCAACTTCGACCATGTGAATTTCACTTGCGAAGCTGATGAACACGGTGACTGGGTAAACGTAAAAGACATTACGCTCAGGAAGATAAACCAAGGCAAAGTCAAAGTCTGTAGACTTGTAATCTTCTCTGACCATTTGGCGTCGATTAGTTTTAGTACGGCGATTATCCACCACGTAGTTTTGAGAAGATTCATCTAACCAGGCACATTTGACTTGAACCTTTATCAACCGATTCCCAATATCGAAGACCAAGTCATACGGCAGATTGTCTCCAACAGGTCTCAAGACGCTCCAACCGCGCTTTAGCGCTTCGAGAATAGCCGCTTGTTCGGCTATGTCACCTCTTTGTTTCGTGTTCATTCTCGATCATGCGGATTGAGCCCGACGAGCTACCAGGCTGCTCCACCCCGCGATGGCATTATAACAAATAATTCAGCGAAATGGTTCAGCTGAATTTTTGCGTGACCTGAGAGGGGTTACGTTAGTGGGTAGGCAGACGTTGAAGACTTCCTATCTTTTCCCAGGAAGGATTAGGTTTCAGGACCGTTACGATGTAGAGGGTCCCATCGTTATACAGCGTCGCAGCCTGCTTCTCTTGTTTATTCAGCGTTGCCGCGATTTGTTCAGGAGTAACCTTATACAGGCCACCAGAAATGGCATCAACCGCCAAACCAATGAGCCCACCAAAGACGATGTTCCCCCATACCCATCCACTGACCTTCGTGGTCGTCCACATTTCAAAAGGAGCGTACCCAGGCAATTCGATCTTGATGAGATGGTTATTCTTGCGTTTCAAATCAGCCACGAGAGGCGCTTTACCTTTGCTCTGTCCATCAATCGTGACGGTTGCACCGGTTGGATTGCTAGAAATGCTGACATCTTGACGCGTACCATGCATAATGGTTGCACACGCTGCGAGGAAACCCACAAGACCAACACCCAGAAGGCTGGCCATTTTCTTCACGGGAGGACCTCCTTGTATCTCAGGTAGTATTCAATCAATACCTTGTCAACGATGTCAACTATTTTCTTCAACCTCTGCTGATCAGTTGTAGAAGTTGCGGGGCCAGGCGTGGGCTTTGAGGCGTTGGAGGTCTTCTGGGGGTAGGGGATCGCCGTTGGAGGCTGCGACATTGTCCTCCACGTGTTGGGGACGACGCATCCCAGGGATGACAGTGGAGACGGCTGGATGGGCGAGGCAAAATTTGAGGGCGGCCCGCGCTAGCGTGCGGGTTTCTCCTCGAATAAGAAATCGTAGCCGTTCAACTCGCTCGCAGGCCTCTTGAAGTCGTCCTCCCGCAAAGTACCCTTTTCGAAAGTCTCCCTCTTCAAACGTCGTGGTCGGGGTCAAGGTGCCCGTGAGGCCTCCTTCATCGAGCGGAACCCGGACAATCACCCCGACGTTGTGTTGCTGACACAGTGGAAAGAGCTGATGGGCCGGGGTTTGATCGAAGATGTTGTAGATCACTTGTACTGAATCGCAGAGGCCGCTCGCGACAAGCTGTAAAGCGCTCTCGGGTTGATGGTCATTGATCGAGACGCCAAAGAACCGGATCTTGCCGGCTTGCTTTAACTCACGGATCGCCTCTTTCCAGGAGTCGTCAGCCAACCACGCATCAGTCCAGACATGAAATTGTTGAAGATCAATCGGTTCCCGGCCTAGGTTCTTCAGGCTGCGTTCGGTGCAGGCTCGGATCCAATCCGCGGGAAAGGCATCCTTCAAGGGGGTGGCGGGGGAGGCGGGCCACCCCCAATTCTTGGGCGGAATCTTAGTGGCGACCCCCGCCTGAGCACGGCGTTCCTTCAGGACCGAGCCGATCAACCGCTCACTATGACCGTCCCCGTACACGTAGGCGGTATCAAAAAAGGTGACCCCGAGATCAAGGGCTCGATGAAGCGCTCGACGGGAGAGGTTATCATCGGTTTCGCCCCACCAGGATTTGCCAATCCCCCACCCCCCGTAGCCTATCTCAGAGACGGTGAGCCCGGTTTTGCCGAACGTCCGGTAGCGCATCAGCGGGGCTATTGTACCACTTTGGGGACGTTCATCGGACAGCCCAGCGGCGTGGGGCTGGCCTGATGGTCGGCGAAGGCTGAGGCCCTGGTGGAGGAACGGTACCCCGCACACTGGCTAGGCGGTTCAGCGTCTCTTCCAGGATCTCCACCTTTCTCTCCAACTCCCAGATGCGGCGGATCTTCTCTTCCAGGCTTTGTCTGATGATTTCTTGTTCCGCTAATTTAGCATCTCTGGCATCATCTTCGATGCTCATGGGACGACTCCTTCTCTACCCTCCAGGTAATCCCCTAAAATAAAAAACCCATCCTGAGTCTCAGGATGGGTGCTTTCGGATTTTAGGGTTGTTCTGTTCTCTAGCTTGCTGAAGTTCCCGGACCCAAAGCACCCCCCCGCTGGTACGTCCAGCGACGTACCATCAACGAAAGGTGCTTGCAAATGACGAAGGTCCGATAACTCATGCTGCCCTAATTATACTGTAAAAAACCTTCAATGTCAAATCAGTCTCGTACGTGAATGAGTGCAACGACGTCCCTGGCTGTTGCGTGTTGGTCAGGGGTGAGAGGAACCCCGCCATAGCGGACTTGGTAGTACCATGCCGTCAAGAGACGAATGACCTCGGTGTGCGTTTTTATGGCTTCACTCACCGCGGCCGCAAATTCATGGGGCGTTTGGCTCGGGCGTTTCTGGTAGCCCATCCGGCGGAGGCGGCGTAACAGGTCTTCGTAGAACCAGACGGCGGCCCGCGCCGAGCGATCGCTACTTCCTCGTATCCGTCCCCCTAGCAAGCGGTGACTCAATTGGACGCACCACCAACTGAACACGCCGATGAGGACAAGACCAAGCGTCCATCCATACCAAGCCACGGCTATGGATCGAGTCTGGGCCCCCGACGCCATGCCTCTGAAACGGCGAAGCCAGGACCCCACTGACTCTTCTATCCGGAAACTCAAAACCTGGGAACGGAATTGGATGCCCCGTGCCAGAGAGACCTGTCGCTCAAGGTCATACGTCAGGATGTACCGGTTCCAGAGCAGGTTGAGGTAGTCGGTCAGGTCCTGGAGCGCCTTCCAGGCGCCCCGGCTGGCAGGTTCTCGTGCCAGCACTCTGGGTGATGGATCTACCTGGACCCAGCCAACCCCCTCAAAATAGGCTTCGACCCAGGCATGGGCATCGTGTGCACGGACTAAGTAGTATCGTCCCGTGGGGTTCCATTCCCCTCGAACAAATCCAGTGGCCACACGACTAGGGACACCTAAGCTCCGGAGCATCACGCAGAGCGCTGAGGCGAAGTACTCGCAATGGCCCGCCTTCCGCTCAAAAAGAAACCATTCCAGCGGTTGGCGCGCTGAAAGGGGGGGATACCCTGGCCTTCCCCCGAGATCAGTGGTGTAACGGAAGTTTGTGCGGAGGTATTGTTCAAGGACCCGGACCTTCTCGTAAGGGGTTGGGAGGCGATCCGTCAGCTGATGAGCTAACGTCCGTACCGAGGCGATCCCCTCACTGGGAAGTTGGAGATACTGGGCGATAGGCCTTGTTGTGGACGGCCAGGGGGCTTGGCGGAGTTCCCTCTCGGAGGGCGGGAAGATATAGGATCCCACGTGGTAACGAATGCGGCGGTGATCCGTGGGAGTTCGAGATATCGTGAGGTCAGGCTTGACAAAGAGTACCGGACGATCGGTACGCACCCACCACACCCAGGGAGCTGCAAAGAGCACGGGAGCGTCCAGAGGTTCCAAAAAAATCGTTTGCTCAAACAACGTCCGAGGCGGTTGACCCGCGAGCACCATGAACCGTCCCAACAGGTCTCGTCCCATAGATTGTCTGGCACTCTGTGTATCGCTCCAGGAAGTCCCATCAAAAAAGTCGAGGGTCGTTGCTCGCAGATACCCGTTCCAGAACTGCCTGGCCTCCGGGGGTGTGATTTCAACCCGCATGATGATGCTGGGATCATCGAGGATCCGCCCGCCACTCGGTAACACCACATGGTCGGTATAGCCCGCGCGGCGGGTCAGCGGGGCAAGCCCGATCGGCAGGCCCATCCCGGTGAGGCGGGGGAAGATGAGAAAGACGAGGGCGCCGAAGGTGAGAACCACCCCTACGGTGAAGGCCGCCGAACGGTGTACCGAGATGACCAGGGGAGCGCCCTCGGGCTGGCTCCCCACATGACCGGAGAGTTGATAGAGCATCAACACCCGGGCCGCGGTGGGCAGCGCTAAAAGGAACCCCGCCAGGAACCACCAGTCAATGGCTAGGGTCGCCGCAGAAAAGAGTTGAAGCGCCGCCAGGATGAACATTTGGAAAAAATCCCGATGCTCTTTCAGTGACAAGACCTTCAACGATTGGAAGGCCAGGAGAAAATGACCCAGCATCAGGAGGAACATACCATGGATCCAGATCCAATCGGCCAGCGCTCCGGCAACGATGAGTATCAGCAATCGCTGTTCCCACCGCTTGATCCAAGCCGGGAGTGCAGGGAGGGCTACGGGGCGGGTGGAGTGCCCGGACCGGAGGGCTAGAGGAAGAACTGGCCGACGATTCAACCACCAGCCAAGCGGAAAAGCACCCAGCGCCACTGCCGACACCATGGGATGGAGTTCCCGCGTCGCCACGAGCGACACTCCGCTGATCCCAGCGAAGAGCCAGACGGCGCGGTGGAAACGTTCAGTGAGCGTCACCACTGCAAGACAGAAAATGACGACCCGGCTATCGGCGTGGTCGCTTCTCGCCCCACCACGTTGGACACCGTGTGAGGGTCGAGCAGCGCCAGTGTCCTCACCAGCCGGTGAAGCGCTTCTCTCCCAGGTTCAGGCGAAAGAAAAGTTCCTGGCAGTTGAAGCCCGACGGCATCGCCACGCTCTGACATCCGCCATGCCAGTGAGGCAGCCAAGGCAATGACCGTCTCCTGCTGGCTGTCGGGGAGTGCCAGGAACTTCTCCCAGGGAGCCAACGAGAGCAGGATCTGATGGTCCACCTCCCGTTCCATCTCTCGAACCATCAAGGTGCCTTGTCGGGCTGAGGCTCGCCAATGGATCAACCGAGGGTAATCGCCGGGGACGAACGCTCGAAGTCCCCAGAAGGTGGGCCCGAACCCTCGCTCCGGGCGAGACTCCACAGCAGCGATCCCTTGCGGCCACTCCGGAAGCTTCACCTGATGATCAATGGCTGGATAGATGATGAGCTCCTTTCCAAACGGCAGCGTGGCGGTTTTCGCAAAGAGACCGAACGGAAAGGTGGTTGTGAGTCGCACCTGATCAAACCTCACACGGCCTCGATGAGGCGGTATGAAGGTCATATCTTGTGACCGCTCACTGCCAGAGGGAATGAGCGGAAGGTACACCGCACAGCGTGGGACGGTTTTTT
>JACPXA010000186.1 GCA_016196785.1 Elusimicrobiota bacterium | reverse complement strand
TACGTATGGGGTCCTGGTTGCTGGGTCATTCCTAGTTGGGTGGTGGGTTGCCCAGCAGAATGTTCACCGACTTGCTCTTGAGGAACGACTCTTTGAACAGGTCGCGTGGTGGGCGGTGATTGGAGGATTGCTGGGAGGGCGGCTGACCTACGTGGCACTCAATCTCTCCGACTACCTGAACCATCCCGTGGAGATCTTCAAGATCTGGCAAGGGGGGATGGTCTTTTATGGCGGATTTCTTGTGGCGGCGGTCGCTGGAGCGGTGTGTGTACGTCGGTACCGGCGAACCCACGGCCTCGTCCATGACGGCCCCGTCTGTGTGTGGCGGTTTGCGGATGCCCTGGCTCCGGCGATCGCGCTGGGACATGCGATGGGACGGCTCGGCTGTTTTGCGGCAGGCTGCTGTTATGGCCGGCCGACCGCCTTCCGTTGGGGGGTCATCTTCCGACATCCCGAATCGCTTGCCCCGCTGGGGATCCGACTCCATCCCACCCAACTCTATGAGGCCGCGCTCAACCTTGGGATCTTTGGTCTGCTTCAGTGGCGTCTTCTCACCATCGTGAAGAGAGAGACCTTCGAGCAAAAGCACCCTGGTCAGGTCTTCGCCTGGTATGTGGGGCTGTATGCAGTGACACGGTTTTTCCTGGAATGGTGGCGGGGTGACGATCGGGGGCCCCTCGTAGGGGGGGTCTCTCCCTCCCAATGGGCGGCGATTGGGTGCCTCGTCGCGCTCAGCCTCTGGCGCTGGACCCAGGGACGTAGTTGCACTAATTAACTTTTGTCATGAGAAACCACGTGCTGGTGGATGCGGAGGGGGCAGAAGACAAGATGGAGACGCCTCCGCCCCTGCCACCCATTCTTTACGAAGACGAGGCGCTTGTTGTCTTCGATAAGCCGGCGGGGCTGGTAGTCCATCCTGCCGCTGGGCACCAGACAGGGACGTTGGTTGACGCCTTGCGGCGCTACCTCCCTGCGGACTCGGAGCTCCACACGGCGGATCCGGACCGGCTGGGCTTAGTCCATCGGCTCGACCGGGGGACCTCAGGAGTATTAGTGGTGGCTCGAACAGTAGCGATCAAGGCATCGCTCATGCGGCAATTTGCGGAACGACAAGTCCAGAAGATCTACCTGGCGCTTGTCATGGGGCGTATGACCCCGGATCGCGGCTCGATCGAAGGACCCGTGGGCCGTTCCCCGAAGGACCGGGTTCGGATGGCGGTGACCTCGAGTGGACGCTCCTCAGAAACCGAATTTGTCGTGCGCGAGCGATTCCCGAACGCTGCCCTTTTGGAAGTCTACCCGAAGACGGGGCGGACACATCAAATCCGCGTGCATTTGTCGGGCATTCATCATCCAGTGGTAGGGGATGCAACGTACGGGGGAGCCTCTGCGAAGTGGCCCAGGCAATGGCCGCCACGTCCAATGCTGCATGCCTGGCGGCTCGAGTTCCTTCACCCCCTGACCAATAAGCGGGTGAGCGTCACGGCCCCAATCCCCGATGATTTTGCCCGCACCGTGCAGGGCTTTCGCGCCGGGAGCCATTCGTGAAGGAGGGATTGGTTGTGGTGCTCTCGGGGCCGTCAGGCTGCGGGAAGAGCACGTTAAGCCGACTGCTGATGCGACGCCACCGAGGGATCGTGCAGTCGGTGTCCGTGACCACTCGCCCGCCTCGGCCGGGGGAAAGGGATGGTCGAGACTATCACTTTATCACACCGCGGGAGTTCCAACGACTCATCCGCCGTGGTCGGCTGGCCGAGTGGGCGCGGGTTCATGGGTGTGCTTACGGGACGCCTCGCCGACCACTAGAGGCTGCGCTCAAGGCCGGCCAGACGGTGCTCTTGGACATTGATATCCAGGGTGGGGCGGCGATTAAGCGACAGTTTCCCGATGCGGTCCTCATTTTTGTGATGGTGCCGAGCCTCTCTGTGCTCAAAGCGCGGCTCCGCCAACGGGGGCAGGACAGCCCTTCGGTCATTCAGCGCCGACTCAAGGCAGCGCGACGAGAGCTGCGGGCGATTCCTCGCTACGAATATCTGCTTCTCAACGATCATTTGCCACAGGCGCTGCGCCGCTTAGAGGCGATTCTCGAAGCAGAACGATGTCGAGTCGCCCGCAAGCGAGTCATACTTCATAAGGGGGTTCTTGGATGATCGTCAATGCTGAAGACACCACAACCGTTCGGGAGAGCGAGCCACTCGCGTTGAACGGCTCATCCCAGGGAGCTCCAGTTCCGCTGGAGCAGCTAATCCTGGATTCAACTCAGAACAAATACCAGCTCATCCTCCAGACGATCCGCTGGGCCAAGGAGTTGAGAGGGAGGGAGGGGATACCCACCTCGCTGGTCAAACTGTTAGATCGAGCCTTGGAGGATCTCTTGACAGGTCGTGTGACCCCAGAGACCGTTAAACAGATCGCCGCCGTGCAGGCGGCCGTAACATCTCCAGAGGTTGCCCTGACGGCGGGAACAGCACCCGCCAAACCGGCTCCGACCAAAGCGGCGAAAAAGGCCAAGAAGAAGACCGCCCCCAAGAAGAAAAAGAAGTAACTTATGCCCAGGATCATTCTTGGGGTCACGGGGAGCATCGCCGCCTATAAGGCCGTGGAGCTGTTGCGGCTCCTCACGAAGGCTGGGCATGAGGTGCAGTGTGTGTTGACCCCGGCCGCCACGCGCTTCGTGACCCCGCTGACCTTCCAAGCGCTGTCGGGTCGGACCGTGGCGAGCGACCTCTTCGATCCTTCCCTGTGGTCTTTTAGCCATTTGGAACTCGCCAAGTGGGGGGAAGCCATCGTGATCGCCCCAGCCACCACTGACACCTTAGCACGGTTGGCTAGCGGCAGGGCCGATGATCTCCTCGCCGCGCTTCTGTTGGCGACCACCGTGCCCGTGCTGTTAGCCCCGGCCATGCATGACACGATGTGGCGCCATCCCGCCACGCAGGCCAACATTCGTCAACTTCGACAGTTTGGCTACCACTTGGTGGGTCCGGTGCATGGGCCGCTGGGGCGCGGGGATGTCGGGCTCGGCCGGCTAGCAGACCCCGCCGCCATCGTGCGGGCGATTGACGCACTGTTCAAAACCAAGTCCCCACGTCGCCGCCAGAGCCTCCGATAATGGCCCGACGGGCGAAGCGGTTGCGAGGGCAGATGGTCGTGGTCACCGCGGGGCCGACACGTGAGTATCTGGACCCCATTCGGTTTCTGACCAACGCCTCTTCCGGCCAGATGGGCTATGCGATGGCCGCGGAGGCTGCCCGACTTGGAGCGCAGGTCGTCCTCGTCAGCGGTCCTACCGCACTCGCCCCACCGCGCGGGGTCCGGCTGGAACAGGTGGAGACCGCTCAGGAGATGCGAGCGGCCGTTCTGCGATCGGCACGGCAGGCCCAGATCATCGTTGGAGCCGCCGCGGTAACGGATTTCTCGCCTGGCCATCGAGCGCGCACCAAGTTGAAGCGATTAGCCGGTCCTCGTTCCGTTACCTTGCTTCCCACTCCCGACATCTGGGAGTCAATCGCCCGCAGCACCCCCCAGTGTTCCCAACTTCGGATCGGATTCGCCCTCGAGATGGATCATCTCCTGCCTCGCGCCCAGGCAAAACTCCGTGCCAAACAGCTCGACCTCATCGTGGCCAATGGGCTGGAGACATTAGGCAATGAGCGGGCCCGTGTCATCCTGCTTGATCGCTGGGGACACCGCCGTTCATTTCCGCCGCTTGCCAAACCTCTCCTCGCCCGCCGTCTCTGGGGTCAGATCTTGAGCCTGACGAAATACCCTCATGCCCGTCATCCCCGCGTAAGCGGGAATGACGACCTGTTTTTCATATGATACCGTCTGATGCGCGGGAAGCCCTCCGACGCCTGGTGAAGGATGTGCGGCAACTCCTCGAGCAAACCAAAGACTGGGATGAAGAACTGTTCCTTCCCGGGGGAGCCGGGGGTGCTGGCGCAGTGAGCCTAAGCGGCCTCCGTAGAAATTCGCTGAGCGCAGGGCGCGGATGCGCCCGAGCACAGCAGAATTTCGAGGAGGGCCAGAAGCGTAACGAACGCAGCCACATCCCCGGCTCCCCCCAAAAGATTTCCTTCTCCTCCCAACGATTGGCCGCGCTGTTCGAACGCTTCCACGATTGTGTCCAGTGTCCATTAGGGTTCACCCGGAACCGGTTGGTGTTCGGGGTGGGGAACCCACAGACAGCTTTGATGTTCATCGGTGAGGGACCCGGGTTTGACGAAGACCACCAAGGGGAACCCTTTGTGGGGAAAGCCGGTCAGCTCTTGACGAAGATCATTGAATCCATCGGGTTTCGCCGACAAGACGTCTACATCACCAACATCGTCAAATGTCATCCCATGATTGATCCGGCTCAGCCGGAGCGCCGCGGGAATGATCGGCCACCGACCTTCGAGGAAATCACCGCGTGCCGCCCCATCCTTCAGGAGCAGATCACCATCATTCACCCCAAGGTGATTTGCACCTTGGGGACATGGGCCGCGAAGGCGCTTCTGAACACCTCCGAAGGGGTCAGCCGGTTGCGAGGGCGCTGGCACCCCTATCCACTGGACCCGACGATCCAGGTGATGCCCACCTATCATCCTGCCGCCCTTCTCCGCAACCCCGTCCTCAAGAAGGACGTGTGGACGGACATGAAACTGATTCGAGCGGTGCTCGGGTCAGCCGGGTAGAGCCACTGCACAGTGTTTGTCGAGGTCGCCTTTCCCATTCCATTACACCAGACGTTCCATTATCTCGCGCCCAATGGGACTGGAGCCGCCGTGGCGGTTGGTCAGCGGGTCGTGGCGCCGTTCGGTCGGTCGAAGTCGGTGGGGTACGTGGTCCGTCTCACCGAGCGCTCGCCGGTCAAGGCCATGAAACCCCTGGTCAAAATCCTTGATCCGGTGCCGCTGATCGGGCTAGATGGGGTAGAACTGGCGCGATGGTTGGCAGATCGGTATGGGTGTACGTGGGGGGAGGCGCTCGCCTGTGTATTACCGAGGAATCTGCGGCCCACGCGGGAGGGGGGTCTGACCCCTCTCCGTCGTCCCCGCGTATGCGGGGACCCAGGGCTGGATTCCCGCTTTCGCGGGAATGACGTGGCAATGTATTCGGGGTCAGACCCCAAGCCTACCCTGAGCACCCAGCAAGAAGCGATTTGTCGGGAAATTATCGAGGCAGCAAGCCGTCGGGAAGCGGCGGTGTTTCTGCTTCACGGGGTGACGGACTCTGGGAAAACAGAGATCTACTTCCGATTGTTCACGCAGGTACTGAGCCAGGGGCGGCAGGCGATCTTCTTGGTTCCAGAAATCGCTCTCACCCCGCAGTTTATCGAGCGGACGCATCTCCGGTTTGGGACGGAGGTTGTGGGGGTCTGGCACAGTCACCTCTCTGCCGGGGACCGGTCGCGGACGTGGGCGAGGGTGGCACACGGCGCCATCCAGTTAATGGTCGGCGCCCGCTCCGCGGTATTCGCCCCGTTCCCAGCGTTGGGCGCCATCGTCGTGGATGAGGAGCATGAACCGACCTATAAGCAGGAGGAAAAACCCCGCTATCACGCCCGCGAGGCCGCCATCGAACGCACGCGACGTGCGGGGGCCGTGACTATCTTGGGCAGCGCCACCCCGAGCGTAGAGTCTTACTGGAAGGCGCAAACGGGGGCGTATCGCCTCCTTGAGCTGCCCTCACGGGTGGACGAGCTGGCCTTTCCGGCGGTCCACATTGTTGATCGGCGAGCGGAAGGCCCCGTCAGTCGTCAACCGGTGTTTAGTCCGCCGCTGCGACAGGCGCTGGAAGATCGCCTCGCCCACGGGGGACAAGTCATTCTCTTCATTAACCGACGGGGCTTCGCTCCGTTCGTCGTGTGCCGCGGGTGCGGATGGTCCGCCCGGTGCCCGTCTTGTGGGGTGACGCTGGTGTGGCATCTCGATACGAAAGCCCCTGCGGGTGAGGAAGGGGTTTTGCGCTGCCACTGGTGCCCGCATCGGCAGGAACTTCCGGAAGCCTGTCCGCAGTGCCGGAACCCGAAACTGCGCTTGCGAGGCATCGGGACCCAGCGGGTGGAACGGGAGCTCCGCGCGCAGTTCCCGACCGCCACCGTCGCCCGGCTGGACCGGGACGCGGCTAAATCGCGGAAAGTCTATCGTCAGGTGTATGAGGACGTAAAGTCGGGGAGATGCCAAGTTCTGATCGGGACGCAGATGGTCAGCAAAGGACTCGATTTTCCACGGGTGACGCTGGTGGGGGTCATTGATGCGGACACCGCGCTGTACCTCCCGGACTTCCGGGCCGCCGAACGAACCTTTCAATTGGTCACGCAAGTCGCTGGACGGGCTGGCCGTAGCCCACGGGGTGGCGAGGTCATTGTTCAAACCGCCGCGCCGGATCACTATGCGCTCGTCGCCGCCGCCCGGCACGACTATCGGACGTTTTACGATCAAGAAATTGAGCTGCGGCGGACCCTTGGATATCCGCCGTTTCGTCGATTGGTGAATGTCTTAGTCAGAGGTGCTCGGGAATCCCCGGTCACTGAAGAAACGGAGCGGCTCGCCCAAGGTCTCAAAGGAGCGCTGGAACAGTCAGGGCGCGACCCTGCAGGATGGGCGGTCTTGGGACCAGTCCCTGCGGCTCATGCGCGGATCCGCAAGGAACATCGCTGGCAGGTGGTTCTGAAGGCCGATGACAACGCCGTGACTCACGCGTTAGCCTATCTCCGGACGGTTCGTCCTTCCTCCGACGTGAAGATCGCTATTGATGTTGACCCACAGGACTTGCTCTAACAAGCCTATTGACAATACTCCATAAACGTCGTACATTTATGGAGCATGTTCAAGAGAATCCTCGCCCCCTTCCCGTCGCATTCTTTTTTTCTCTTCGGGCCTCGCGGAACCGGCAAAACCACCCTGTTGCGGACTCTCTGGAAACCATCTTCCACGCACTTTATCGACTTGCTAGACCCGGTGGAAGAGGATGTACTGCACCGTGATCCTCGTGAATTGGAACGGCGCGTGGCTGAGCTGCCGAAGACCATTCAGCGGGTGGTCATTGATGAGATTCAAAAGGTGCCGCGGCTTCTGGATGTCATCCATCGTTTGATCGAATCGACGCCGCGTTCTTTTATCTTGACGGGATCCAGCGCTCGGAAACTGAAACGGGGTGTTTCCAATCTTTTGGCCGGCCGCGCGTTTGTTTATCACTTGTACCCGCTAACGGCGAACGAGTTAGATCGATCGTTTCGTTTGTTGGACATTTTACAGTGGGGATCTCTTCCCACCATTTTCCAGTTGAAGACGGTGGAAGAGAAAGTCGCTTACTTGCGGGCGTATGCGCTGACGTACATGAAGGAAGAGATCTTTGCAGAACAGATCGTTCGCCGGCTCGATCCCTTTCGAAACTTTCTGGAAGTAGCCGCCCAGTGTAATGGACAGATCCTAAACTATTCGAGAATCGCGCAGGATATCGGCGTTGATACAAAAACCGTTCAATCGTTTTTCAGTATTTTGGAAGACACGCTCGTTGGATATTTGCTTCCGGCCTACCATCGATCTGTCCGGAAACGCCAAAACACGCAGCCCAAGTTCTATTTCTTCGATTTGGGGGTCAAGAGGGCTTTGGAGCGAACGCTCGAGCAGGCGCTTTATCCGAAGACCTACGCCTTTGGGCAGGCCTTTGAGCATTTTGTCCTCATGGAAATCGTCCGTTTGAGCGCCTATCAGAAACCCGATTGGCGATTTTTCTATTTACGAACCAAGGATGGTGTGGAAGTCGATCTCATTGTCGACCGCCCTGGCCAGCCGACAGCTTTTCTGGAAATCAAATCGACGGAGCGCCTCGCTGAGCGCGACGTGGCGTCGCTGGTCCGGCTTCACAAGGACCTGCCAAGAAGCGAAGTGTTTTGCCTCTCTCAAGATCCACATCCGAAAAGGATCGGCCCGGTACGTTGTTATCCGTGGTGGAAGGGACTTGCTGCCATAGACCTGGGGACGTAGCTGCCTTTGCCACTACGTTCCCTCGCTTCACTTAGAAGAAGCCGTTATTAAAGGATGTGCGTCAGGCTAAAGCCTGACCCGCGAGATAAGGGTGGGCGCCAGGTTAAAACCTGGCACCCGATACTATGATGAATACGCTGCAGGGGGTGGTGTTAGGGGTGGTGCAGGGGCTCGCCGAGTTCCTCCCAGTGAGCAGTTCAGCGCACCTCACCGTTGTGCCGAGGCTGTTCGGTTGGCCGGACGCGGGTCTGGCGTTTGATGTCTGGCTCCACTGGGGAACGCTGTTGGCGGTGCTGGTCTACTGCTCGCGCGATTTTCTCTCGTCTTATCGAACTGGACAACTGCCAGACGGTCTACTCTGGCTGATAGGACTTGGGACAATTCCGGGGGCGATCGCCGGCTATCTTCTGCAGCATCAGGCCGAGACGGTGTTCCGAACAACCCCTGCGCTCATCGCGCTGGCAATGATCCTCCTAGGGCTGATCTTGGCGTGGGCCGATCGTCGAGGAATCGAACGGCGGGAGTTTTCAACGATCACCTGGCGAGATAGTCTGATCATCGGGTGCTCGCAAGCATTGGCGGTCATCCCTGGCGTCTCTCGGTCAGGGGTCACTATCAGCGCAGCGCTCTTTCTTGGGATCGCTCGCCCCGCGGCCGCCCGGTTTTCCTTCTGGCTCTCCCTCCCGATCATCTTTGGCGCTGGGCTGGTAGAGATCCCGAAACTTCTGCACGGGAAGGGGGTAGGTTTGACGGGGATCTGGGGTCCACCGGCACTCCTGGGTTTCCTTGCTGCTGCGCTTTCCGGATTTGTGAGCATCCATGTCCTCCTCCGCTACGTCCAACGCCACCGCTACACCCCCTTCGTCATCTACCGTCTCCTCTTCGGCGCCTTCGTTCTCATCGCCCTCTTCACTCACCGACTCTAACCGTGGTGTAAAGGGAAAAATGCCCAATCACAACGCAATTCTTTTTCTCGGTTCAGGCGCCACCGCAAGCTCTGGGATAACAGGGCAAACAGAGGAGACGAAAAGAGAGGACTTACCTGCAGACAGTGAGTTTTTTGCTTCCCCCCTTGTTAGGAAAGACATCAAACGTCATTATCCAGCGCTGAGCCTTTTTCGTAGTCTGAAAGAGCAGGACGCCCCGTCTGGCTCCCTTGCCAGGAAAAGCCTCTACGAAACCTGGAATGACCTTTTCATCTATCGAGGACTGGCCCAGGCCAATTTATTTTTTGAGACACGAAACTTGAAAGACAGTTTTTATGCATTAGCAAACCACAACTGGCCCACTGGTTGCGAGAGGCAAAAAGAGCACTACAAGTTTCAGTTTGCAATCATGGAAGCGTTCAAACCATGGCAATTTTATCTTGCTGAGCTCGCCATTTGGGAATTGCGATCTTTAGTTAGACAAACCTATCTGATAGATGAGATGGAGAGTAAACCCGATAGAATTCTGTGGGGCAGACTCAAGAAATACCTAACCGCGATCATAAATTTGAATTATGACATTACTTTTGATACGAACGTCCAGGATGAGTTTTACTATCCTGGCAATAGTGAACCCCGCCGTGACAAAATACCTCTAATCCGTCCACATGGGTCACTAGTGTGGAGCTCTATAGGAACATGGGTACACCAGCGGGGTTGGCAGGGATGGCGTGATTCTTGGGAAAAAACATGTGAGGACCAACTAGGTTTCCGTCAGTTGGGCGACGGCAACTTAGAGTTACGTCAGCCTCTACTCGTGTCCCCCACATATTTTAAGGAGGAAGTTGTTGGCAATAGTTCTTTGCCAGGTCTACAAAGCGAGATTCTTCGCCCCCAGTGGTTGAAACTGGAGGAAGTGTCGAGGACTTCCAAGCATTGGATTTTTATAGGAGCCTCCCTCAGCTCAGGAGATGACCATCTTGTCTACTTATTGAGACGATCCTATTCACAACAGCAGATTTGTGTGTCCTGGCATAAAGAGGGTAAAAAGGATAAGAAAGAAGAGATCAAGAAAGAGAAAATCAAGGAAAGACTGAAGCAGATCACTAGAACTAACGCCCCCCCGTATTGTTGGCATCCCATTAACAAAACGATTGACAAATTCCTGCAAAAAAGATCCTGTCATTTACTATCCCAAAAACTCACCAGGTCGTTCAACCGAGGTCCTGATGCCGAAAAGAGGTAACCGAAACTTGTGACTACCATAAAAGGTCAGGTTTACTCACGAAAGCGGACAGCCCTCATTCTGGACTGTCACAGCCAGAGAATTCTTATCTAGTACAACCTGCAACCGACGCATCCCACCCTGATTTTTGGAAGGAATAAACAGGCTCGAAGCTGACGTTAATACATCGTAGGCTCAGACGGGGCCACTCGTTCCCTTGATTATTTGCTAGAATGGTCGACAATTTCTGTCAACCTGATATAATTTCCCCAAAGGGATTGAGGAGGGAGCAATGACTTTTGGGAACAAGCTCAGGTTGCTACGAAAATCCAAGAAAATCGGTATCCGAGAGCTTTCAAAGAAACTTCGTTACGATCGTTCCTACCTCAGTCGAGTTGAAAACGGCGGCGTCACTGCCTCCGATGAACTGATCAGAGCTGCGGCGAAGTGCTTTCGAGTACGCGAGGAAGAACTCCGCATTGCTGCCGGGAAATTCCCCACGGACGTTTTGGACATTCTGTCCAATCATCCCCAAGAGTCGGTCTCAATCCTCCGAGAGACCTTGGGTGAGTATGGCACTAATGGCGATTTGTTCTCGTCGCCTCGTGAAGACCAATCGCCAGATAAAAGCCACTCCAAGAC
>JACPXA010000185.1 GCA_016196785.1 Elusimicrobiota bacterium | reverse complement strand
TCAAGCAGCTCAAAACGACGGTGGACGCCCTCTCCTTGAGCGCCACCCCCATCCCCCGCACCCTTTCCCTCGCTCTCTCCGGGCTCCGGGACATCTCCGTCATCGAAACCCCGCCGGTCGGACGCCTGCCCATCGTCACCCATGTCGGCCCGTTTGATGAACCCCTGATCCAACAGGCCGTCCAGCAAGAGATCTCGCGCGGGGGACAGGTCTTCTATGTACACAACCGCATTGAAACCCTGGACAGCCGCCGTCGGTATCTGGAACAGCTCTTCCCCGGTCTCCCCATCGGCGTCGTCCATGGGAAGATGCGGGGAGCGACCATCGAAACGGTGATGTGGAAGTTCCTGCACCAAGTGTATCGGCTCCTCCTCGCCACCACCATCATTGAATCGGGCCTGGACATTCCCACGGTCAACACGCTGATTGTCGAAGAGGCCGAAGAACTCGGGCTCGCCCAGCTCTACCAGCTCCGGGGCCGCGTGGGCCGGGAACGCCAGCGCGCCTACTGCTACCTGTTCTTCTCTCCAACCGGGGGCCTCACGGCCCAAGCGAAACAACGCCTCGAGGCGCTGCGGGAATTTACAGAGCTCGGCAGCGGCTTCCGGCTCGCGCTCCGAGACCTCGAAATCCGCGGGGCCGGCAACCTCCTCGGCGCTGAGCAACACGGCTTCGTCGCGGCGGTCGGGTTTGACCTCTACTGCCAGCTCCTTCACACCGAGGTCCAACGGCTCAAAGGGGTGTCCATCGAAGCGCCCAGAGAAGGCCCCACCCTCGATCTCGCCGTCGCCGCCTACTTCCCCGAAGACTACATGCCCGGGGAAGACGTCCGCATTTTGTTCTACAAACAGCTCGCCTCAGCCCAGCGCCCAGAGGACATCACCGCGACTGAACAGGAGCTCACCGACCGCTTTGGGCCCCCTCCCCCGCCCGCTACTGACCTCCTTGCCCTCGCCCAGCTCCGACTGATCGCCCAAGCGGTTGGCCTCGCCAGCATCGTCCAAAAGCCGACCAGCCTCGACCTGACCTTTCAAGATCCTCCTACGCTGGACCCACAGGCCTTGGTGGCCGCCGTCCAGCGCGATCCCGAAGGGATCGAATTGATCCCCGGACCCCTGCCCAAGCTGCGGATCCATCCCTCCCGGTTCACAACCGATGGACCCATCGCGTTTCTGCACGCCTGGCTCCCTTTCCTCACAACCGTATAAAATTTCCGGGCGCGCGCCAGGTCCTTTTAGGAAAGGAATCAAAGACCCAGTGTTTTTATCCCCTCCTGCCAAGGGAGTATGTCCACTCCCTCGAGTTGCTTTTTATGATCGCCTAGGAAAAAGACGAAAGCGTGGTGTTTCTTGCCATAGTAGTCAGAAAAACTTTTCAAACCCCTCAGATCGGTCGTACCAATATTTTTTGACGCTTTTAGCTCAATCGCAAACAAATCTCGCTCTATTGCAACGATCAAATCAACCTCAGCCCCATGTTCTGTCCGAAAGGAAGAAAGACGGATCTCTTTGTCTCGGCTGTTGGCCCCGTGATAAATTTGAGTGCAAATAAGGTGTTCAAAAAGAGAACCGATCCGATCAGCGGAGGTATTGAAATTTCCTAGAAGGCCATTGAGAACTCCTACGTCAAAGAAATAAAATCTCGGATGCTGTACGAGCCGACGTGTTAGGCTTTTCGAAAAAGGATTTGTATGGTGGATGATGAGACAATCTTCCAGGACCTCAAAGTAACGGACGGCGGACTGCCGAGCGATTTGAGCGGCCGCTGCCATTTTGGAAAGGTCCAGGAAGTGCCCCGCCCATTCGGCCGTCACGTGCAAGAATCGGGCAAACCCTTCCAGATTCCTCGCTAAACTCTCCGCCTGGATTTCCTCCTTCAAATAGGTCGCCGCATAGGTACGTAGAGTTTTTTCTGCGCTGGATGCATCCTCTTCTGTCCATATCCCTGGAAGACTTCCTCTCGAGAGAGCTTTGGCTGTGTCCATTTTGTAGTCCAGCTCACCACAGGTGATCGGCCCAAGATAAAAGGAATGTATTCGTCCCGGCAGGAGATTGGCATGGCCGCGTTTCAGTTTTCGTGCACTGGAACCAGTTAAAAAGAAGTGAAAAGGATTCTCCGGTTTATCAAGCAAGAATTGGATTGTGTTCAGCAGACTCGGGATGCGCTGAATTTCATCGATAAAAACACTCGTAGGCTTTTTATAAACACGGAGTCGTTGCTCAAGTTCGTGGGGATTTCGAACAAAATCCAGATAAGTCGCTTCATGGGCTAGGTTGATGACGATTTCAGGATTTAGACTTGAGACCAGCGTCGATTTTCCTGTTTGACGAGGCCCGAGGAGCAGAATGCTCTTTTTTGACTTCGTGAGAGCCGACTGAATTGCTCGTGTTATCATGCGGTTATTTTACCGCGTAAAATAACCGCTTGTCAATCGCTTAAATTTTACAAGCTGGTTACCACTTCTTAAGGCGAACTTAAGAACCTTCCTGGTAGACTATTCCTGTCATGCTATTTATAAGGAGAGACCGCCTTCCACGGGAAGGAAGGTGGCGTCTATCCCCGCGCTGGCGTGAGCCCATCGCTTGTGGGCTCGCGGTGGCGTTGTTCCATTCCAACGTGCTGGCCCCGCCGCTCGCCCAAGCCGGATTTTGGGAGGAGCGCCGCCAGGCCGTCCAAGGGTTCACTCCATCCACCCCACCCCCGGCTCCCACGCCACCCCTCGGTCCTCCCTTCCCTGACCCCAGTATCACTGGGAACCGCCGGGGCTTTAGCACCCTCTCCCCCCGGGTGCGGGCGAGGGGGACCCCTATCCCCGCCTGGCTCCTGGAAGCGATCGGTCCTTACGGAGAGGTGCGGGAGATAAGCCTCACACCTTCTCGAGGCGCCGCGCCGCAGCGCCTCATCATCCTCTTACAGGATGCCCACGAAGTCCTGGAGGCGCAAACCAACCTGGCCCGGATCCTCCAGCAACTGATCGAGCAGCAGGACATCACCCTGATTGGCCTGGAAGGCGCCCACGGGCCGTTTAACCTCGAACCCTTCCGTTCGTTCAGCCATCGGGAGGCCGCCAAAGACGTGGCCGATGACCTCCTCCGCCGCGCCTACATCAGTGGGCCGGAGTATGTCGGGATCACCTCCCCCAAGAGACCCCTTCTCTGGGGGGTGGACGACCCCGCCCACTACGTTACCAACGTGCAGGCGTTTAAAACCACCCTCCCGGAGGAACCCCCAGCGCTCGCGGCCCACGCCGCCCTCGTCAAGACCCTGGATACCCTCAAACCCCAGCTTTACTCCCCCGAGCTCGCTGCCTTCGATGCCAAATCCCATGCCTACCATGCCGGCACCCTCTCCCTCGGCGACTACGTCACCTGGCTTGGCCCCCACCAAATTGACCAGGAGGCGTTGTTTCGAGAACTCTCTCAATGGGAAACGGCCCATTTCGAGGCGCTGGCCACGACTCCCGAGCAGCGACTCCTCATCACCCTCACCCGTCAAGCCGCGCTGCTGAAGAAACTGTTCCAACACAGCCTCACCCCCGAGGAATGGACGGCCTACCAGCGCGAACGTGAAAGCATTCGCCACCTGCCCCAACATCTCGCCATCCTCCTGGGGTCAGACGTCAAAGTTCAAAGATTCACAGGGCTCAAGCCTGAAACGCTCCTCGACTTCCTCGACCCCTTTGAACGCTTCTACCGCGCCGCCGACGCCCGCAACCACGCACTCCTCACGAACCTTCTCGCTAAAATGGATGAATTGCGAACCTCGTCCCCCTCTCCCTCGATGGGAGAGGGCGGGGTGAGGGTGAAACAGGGTATCGCTGTCCTTGTCGCTGGCGGCTTCCACACCCCAGTACTCCAAACACTCCTGCGAAATCGCCAGATCAATTACGTCACCGTGACCCCCAAGCTCACCAAGATCGAGGATGGCACCCACTATCTCGATGTCTTCACCCGCACCCGAACCCCGCTCGAACAACTCCTCCTGGGGGAGAAACTCTTCGTCAACCCTGAACGGCCGCTCATCCTCAAAGGACACGAGATGATTCCCGATTTAGCAGTGAATGGAGACCTCGTCCGTCGGTTCGGTGTGCTCCGTCTGATCGTTAGCCTCGTCTTCCGGAAGATCTCCCTCAAGGCGATTCAGGAGGAGCTCGATCAGCTCCACAGCGCAGGGAAACTCTCCGACACCGTCAGCATCGCCATCCAGAAGCGTGAAGCGCAGGACCCCGAGTTCGTGACCGTCGCTCTTACGCTCAACACCCAACGCTTGGTCCTCCTCGCCACACAGGGGCAACACCTCTTCCAGAAAGCTCAAGTGCACTGGGCAGCCCTCAAGGCTCACCTCGGGGTCACCAAATGGCAATTCGCTGACGCCGTCCAGGACTACCTCGTGGAGCAACACCTGATCCAAACCGCCATCGTCCCCGCCAGACCCTCACTCCAGGAACACCTGCACATCCGCTTCGCACACGTCAAAAGCCAAGTGACTACACTCGCCATAGGGCTCAAACGCAAAGGGTTAGCCGGTGTCTGGATCCCGACCAACGCCACCATTCACTCCAACCGAGCTCCCATCCAGGATGTCATCCAAAAGAAGGACTACCACGTCAGAGCGATCACCCCTCAAACCTTCAGTTATGACCCATCCTATACGTTCAACGCCGTGTTTGAGGTGGACGAGCCCACCACCAAGCAGCTTCCAGCCCTCGACGCTCTCGGGGCCTTATGGGGGGCTGAGCGTCTAGCGACCCTCGTTTGCACTCCACTGGCAACCATGGGCGGCCTCGTCCTCGGGGTGCTCCTGCTGATAACCTTCCACCCCTCGAACCTCCTGCGCCGTGAGCGAGTCCACACGCTGGCGTTCTCCGCACGACTCCCGAGGTTCACCTTACATAACCTTGTCCGCACCAGCCTGAGACCTCCCGTGCAAAAGTCAGTAAGTCCACTACGTCCCCCCCTGCTACTCATCACTCAAACTACACAACCCATCCGGCGCACCCTAAAGAACTTCTCTCCCGCTGTCCTCTCATGGCGTCCTGCGGTATGCCTTTTCCTTAGCGTAGCCATCCCCGTGGTATGGGTTGCGATGCTCGGGTTCACCTCCTCAGAATCTCTTCAGCTCTTGAATCAATTGAGCGGGCTCAGTGACGCATTCCCAATCGTTTTTGGCAATCTAGGCTCCTCCGATACAACGAGACCCTCAGACATTGGTAGGCGAGTAGATATCCACCAGGCACTCCAGGAATTCGTTGCGGTGCTCAATGCATTAGGCACGTTGTATGAAACGGATGCCAATCGTACGGTTCAGTTGCAAGCGATGAAAACCTGGGCAACGGCGGTTGAAGACGCTTGGACGAAAGCGTTCCAAAAAGACGCCAAGCCGCCAGCGTTGACGAAATTGTTAGACCTGTTCAAAAAACCGGCCGAGAATCTCACAAAAGCGAATCGCGATCGACTCAAGGAAATTGAAGAGATGATCTCTGGATCGTCAGTCTCTGAGCACTGGAAAGAACAACTCTTACAGGTGTTGCAACGTCAAACGCTGCTTGTCTCTCAAGGATCCGTGCTCTGGAGAATGATGGAATTGCCCGCATCTAAATGGATAGTGGGAGCAATGGTGCTCTTGTGTGACACCCAGGGAAATGAACTACGGCTAGCCATAGTGAGGACTCACACCCCTCGTCAGGCAAAAATCGGGATTGACCCCGCTCTTCGGGTCAAGGCTGCTTACCGATGGAGACGGTTGCTTATGGTGTGTCGGATTCTGCATGAGATCGACCATGTCTGGGCCTCCCCGCGTAATGGGTTCCCTCATTGGGTCGATGGAGCACTCCATGAAGGTCGGACAGAACTCCGGGTCTCTAGGTATGTGACGGACTTTCTTAAACATAGTCAGTCGCCCTTTGCCAACGAGTTACGGACATGGCTTACCTTGCACCTCTTTCCGCGTTGTTTTCCCGCATCCGCTCTCAAAGATCCACCGACCCGTCTCATCAGGTTCTTATTAGAAAAATTCGGTCCTTATTCTAACGAACGCCAAGCGGCGAAGGCGCTCCTTGGGTACCCTGGAGCACCCTCACTTTTCGACCCAGAAGAGGAAATCATGAAAGCACTGGAGAGCCAGTGGCCGTCTCTACCTCTTGCTCGTGCCCTTGGGGACTTTCTACCCCCTGGCCGATCGTATCTAGATCCACGTGAGGTTTTCAGGATTGCCTTTGAACCCGCGAGTTCACGAGTTCACTCGATCGTGCATGAGCTACAATTCGTTGGTTCGTGGTTTGATCGTGAGTTGGAGCACATCGACATCGAGCAAATGATTCGTGCCAGAGAGAACGTACGATCCCCTAAGAAGGTTAAACAGATTCTGGAGGCTGTGGGCCGAACGATCTATGACCAGAAATTACTGTATACGTGGGCTGAGGAGTTGGAGGCCCTCCCAGAAGAAGGGGGTGTAGACCCAGTTAAAGTGATGCGTCAGAAAGTCCGAGCGGATGTGGAACGACTTGTGCAACAAGAGTTCTCGGACATGAAATCAAAACGATCATCCCACATTAGTCTTCCACCGATGCTCGACTTCTCTATCGCCCAAATGATGGGAGCCCT
>JACPXA010000007.1 GCA_016196785.1 Elusimicrobiota bacterium | reverse complement strand
GGTATCAAATCAGCGTCCTTTGGCTTGCCCCTTCCGAAGAAACAGCCCCTGCGTAAAAGAGCGAGCACCCTTATGAGGAAGCAGATGGCCTTCCGGCTTGCCTTGGACGTTGGGAATCGGGGGGTGGGGTTACTGTTATTTATCGCTGCGGCACGGTTTTTGACGCTAGAGGAATTCGGAAAATTCGCCTTCGCCCTTTCCATGGCCAACCTGTTCTATCTCACGACGGATGGAGGGATGAGTCTTCTCTTCGCCAGAGAGCTCTCGGCTGCTCCTGATCGAAGCGCGGTCTGGGACCGGTTCTTTGGTCTGAAGGTCGCCTATCTGGGCTGTACCCTCATGTTGGGATTGCTTGGGATGTGGGCGCTCTGGCCGTGGGACACCCCATGGCTATTCCTCTTGGGGATTGGGTGGATGCTGGGGAATTCCACCTTGGATTTCTGTCAAGGGGTAGGCAACGTCACCGGCCGTTTGGTGATCGCCGCGTTCCAAATGGTTGTCCATCGAGGGTTGTCGATCGCCGCCGTGGTCTTCGTCTGGTTATGGCATGGCAACCTCATGTGGACATTGATCGCGTTTTGTCTCTCCAGCGTGATCGGTGGTTTTCTATCATTAGTCATTCTGCAAAAGACCCACGGGTTCTCCCTCAAACCTCATCTCAACTTGACCACCTGCCTTTCGCTCACTCGAGAAGCCCTACCGTTGGGATTGGCGAATGCGTTAGGCATGCTCTACCTCAGGGTGGATATGTTCCTCTTGGGGTGGTGGAAGGGGAGTCAAGCCGCCGGGCTCTATGGCGCGGCCTATCGGCTCTTTGAGCTGGCTCAAATCTTACCGGCGGCGGTGCTCGCGATTGGATTTCCAGCGTTGGTCCAAACTCAAAGGGAAGGGTGGGAACCATTTTCGAGGATGACCAAAGGGGTGGTGACCACGTTAGCCTGGGGCGCGGTCGGGTGGTTTGTGGTCAGCGTCATCGGTGCCCACGGTACTATTCATTGGGTGTATGGCGAGACGTACCGTGGGTCCGTCAGAACGCTACAAATCTTGGGGGTCTGTGGCCTGTTCGTCTTTGCGAACTATCTCCTCACCCACTATATGGTGATTTTCCACCGACAACGACGACATGTCCTGAACCAGGGACTCTGTCTAGGATGGAACGTCGCGGCTAATTTGGTCTTGATCCCTCGCTGGGGCATTGCCGGAGCGGCCAACGCCATCCTGAGCACGCACGCCCTACTGTTATGGCTAACGTGGAGGGCACTCTCCCCACACTGGCAGAGGGAGAAATGAAAATCGGGATCGACACCCGCCCGCTTTGTGAAAAAGAGCCCAGTGGGATCCCCGTGTATGTGGATAATGTCCTCACCGCCCTCAGCCGCTTGCAGACGAATCATGAGTTTATCCTCTATGCCCATCGGGACTTTCCCTTTCACCTGACTCAGACAACTTGGAAAAAACGCGTGGGCTCCGGACTGTACGGCACCATGTGGATGCAAACGCAGCTCCCCCTCTGGCTGATCCAAGACCACATTGATATTTTTTGGGGCACGCAACATATCCTCCCGCTCCTGAGCCCACGGTCGATTCGAATGTTTCTGACCGTTCACGACTTGATTTATCTGCGGTATCCTGAAACAATGACATGGAAGAGTCTCACCATTAATAAATTGTTGATTCCCTCCTCCCTCAAACGTGCCGATTTCCTAGTGGCCATCTCTGAGAGCACCGCACAGGATATCGCGATGTTCTACGAAGTGAACAGCAAGCCACTTCGAGTGGTTCCAGAGGGGATCTCGAGTCAGTTTTATCCCAGACCAAAAGAGGAAGCGAGGTCGCTCATTGAGACCCATTTCAACGTGACATCTCCTTATTTGCTCGTCATCGGTACCTTTGAACCCCGGAAGAACTTCTTGGGATGCGTAGAGGCGTTTCTAAAAATCGCTGACCAAATCCCACATTGCCTGCTGCTGGTGGGCCCCAGTGGCTGGAAAATGACCCCGTTCTCGCGGCGGATACGCCCGTTACTGGAAAAGGGCCGTGCTAAAATCCTAGGATTTGTTCCCCAACCGCTCATGCCATTCCTCTATAGCGCTGCTGATCTCTTTCTCTTTCCCTCATTGTATGAGGGGTTTGGACTCCCTCCCTTAGAGGCAATGGCCTGTGCAACCCCGGTTGTCGCCTCACAAGCGGGATCCCTCCCCGAGGTCTTAGGGGAGTCCGCCGTGTGGGTTGACCCACATGATTCAAATTCCATCGCGCAGGGGATCATGCGGCTTCTGCGAGATGTGAAGCTCCAGAGCGATCTGATCCAGAAAGGGCTTTCGCGGACTCAATTATACCGTTGGGATCGGACGGCCGCTGCCATTCTTGAAATCATTAATGGCTTATGCTGAAGCGAGTCTACGTCTTGAAGCGTCCCTGGCAGCGGGCCATCGCTCGAGCTGCGGATGGCCTACTCGATGGGCTTGCCATTGCGAGATCCCCATCCTTCACTTGGACATCAATTCAGAAACTGCTCATCCTCAGACTGGACCATATCGGCGATGTGGTCTTAAGTCTTCCGGTCTACCGAGCGGTCAAGCGGGAAAACCCGGGGCTTCATCTCACGGTGTTGGTGAGTTCAGACGGGGCGGCTGTTCTCCGCGACGAACCCTCTATCAACGAGATTTGGACCTATGAAGCCCCTTGGTTTGCTCGGCATCTGGTCTCAGGAAAGGGATATCCGGAATTTCTCCGACTGGTGGCGAAAATCCGCTGCGCGAGGTTTGATGCGGCTATCGATCTCCGGGGAGATCTGCGGCATATCCTTCTCCTCTGGCTTGCAGGGATACCACTTCGATTGGGATATGGAATCACAGGTGGTGGTCCCCTACTGACCCACGAACTCTCCTATGATGGAGAGCAGCACGTGCTCCAAAGGAACCTCGTGTTCCTAAACATTGGAGGGAGCAAGACGGATACCTGGGATGGCCGACTCATCCTCAATGAGTCTCCAGCGGAGCGGACGTGGATCCATCAATTTGAATCGCTTCCGCGTCCCTGGATTCTCCTCCATTCAGGGGCAGGGACTGCCTCCAAGCAATGGCCTCAGGAACATCTGGACACATTCCTGGCGATGGCGCAAAACGCCCTTCGGGGAACCCTGATCTTGATCGGACTGGAGAGCACCCTCCTGTCGTCAGGCAGTGCTGAAGGGGGGGCTCTCAGGACGCTCGACCTTCGTGGAAAAACCTCGCTCCAGCAGCTCCTCAGCCTCCTCATGCGAGGCGATTCCTTGATCTCAACCGACTCAGGACCATTACACCTGGGCGCGGCGCTGGGGATTCCATGCCTCTCGCTTTGGAGCGGAGTCAATAACCCTACGGTGTGGGCGCCTGTCTTCCCGTATTGCTACCGACTCCAACACGAGGTACCCTGTCAATACTGTGAACGGCGGGTGTGTCCAATCGCCGGTCATCCCTGCATGTCAGGGCTTCGTCCGGAAGACGTGCTTCGAAAAACACAGGAGCTCCTCGAATACCACACTGAACATCGGAATTGATGACTGTTCTCCGGCGCCTATCCGCCAAAGGCAAGACGTCTGACCGATGCTGACAAAAAAACCGGCTCGCATACTCATCGTGAAATTAGCAGCGATTGGGGATGTCGTCTTAACGCTCCCTGCCCTTGAGACGATTCGTACATTGAATCCTGAAACGAAGTTGTATTGGTTGATCGGAAAAAGGGCGTCTCCAATTGTCCAAAACCATCCATGTGTGGATGATCTGATCGAAATTGATGAAACGATTTTTTGGCAAAAGCGCTTGTGGCCATTGATCCGTCTTTTTTGGCGACTTCAGAGGTATCGTTTCGACCAAGTCTACATCTTTCATTGGTCGCGTTGGTTTCATATGTTCTTTTGGCTGATGGGCATCCCTAAACGGTTCGGCTTTGCCCGAGATGGCATGAGCTTTCGCCTGACACAGTCTTTCCCATTTCACGAAGGCCTGAGAGCCCCACACGCTCTGCTCCAATACTGCGCCGTCGCTTCTCGTGGCAACTCCCAACAGGTCACAGAGGCTTTCGTTCCCCATCTTGTGTTTTCTTCTAGTGAATCCCTTCAGATAGAACGGTTCTGCCAAGAGCGGAATTTCCCTGCGGATAGACACTGGGTTGCCATCGCGCCGGGGGGAGGACATAACCCCAAACAACTCATGCCGCAAAGACGATGGCCTGTGAATCATTATCAGCAGCTCGTGATCGCGTTAATTCGCCAATGGAATGCCTTAGCCCTTCTCTTAGGAGACGGCACCGAGAGAAATATGATTCCTTCTCTTCCCCCCGATGTGAACCTTCATTGCTACGATCTCGCGGGAGAACTTTCGTTGCGGGCTGTCGCCCTGCTGATCAAAAAATGCCGAGTATTTATAGGAAACGATTCAAGCTTGACGCACATCGCTGGAGCGGTTGGCACCCCCGCGCTGATATTTTTTGGGCCGACAGCCCCGGATGATAAAGCCCCCTTTTGGATAAAGCATGAGGTCCTCTACACTCGGGAACCGTGTAGTCCTTGCTATAAGTACGGAAAAGCCCCTCCCTGTCCGTATCAGCTCAAATGTCTTCGTCACATCACGGTCCCAATGGCGCTGGATGCCTTTCAGGGACTTCTCCAATCTGCGCCGTCACTTTAGTATACTGTAGTCTCATGATTGTTCCGTTTGTTGATCTCCAACGGCAGCACCGGGCGATCTGGAACGAGCTGGAGACTGCAGTTCGGGCAGTGGTCGAGAGCTCACAGTTCGTGCTGGGCCGCTTTCTTGAAACCTTCGAACATCACTTTGCGGAATATTGTGGAGTCCGACACGCGATTGGTGTCGGCTCCGGGACGGATGCGCTGTTCCTGGCCTTGGCCGCCGCAGGCATCGGACCCGGGGACGAGGTGGTCACCGTCCCGTTCACCTTCGCGGCGACCGCGGAGGCGATTCGTAGAACCGGAGCGACCGTCGTCTTTGTGGATGTGGACCCTCACACCGCTACCATAGATCCCGGGCAGCTCGAACGAGTCATCACCTCGCGGACAAAAGCCATCCTGCCTGTCCATCTCTATGGGCACCCTGCCGATATGGACCGCATCCTCACCATCGCGAAACGCCACGGGGCGTTGGTCATCGAAGACGCCGCACAAGCTCATGGAACCTTGTATAAAGGACGCCGGACGGGTGGGCTTGGGCACATTGGATGTTTCTCCTTTTACCCCAACAAAAACTTAGGAGCGCTCGGGGACGGTGGGATGGTCGTCACCAATGACGGTGCGGTCGCGGCGAAGGTCCGCTTGCTGCGGGACCATGGAAGGCGAAGCAAGTACGAACATGTGATGGTGGGATACAATAGCCGCTTGGATGGTCTGCAGGCCGCGCTGCTCGATGTCAAACTCCGGCATCTGGATCACTGGAATGCTCAGCGGGTTGAGGCTGCCGAACGGTATCTTGTCGGCCTGCCAGGGTCGAGCCTGGGCCTACCCTCGAGCGCGCCTTGGGCAACACACGTGTATCATCTGTTTGTCGTTCGGGTGCCCGATCGTGAGGCATTTCAACGACAGATGGAGGCAGCGGGGGTGACCACATTGGTGCATTACCCTCTTCCGCTCCATCTCCAACCTGCGTTTGCCAGCTTACCCTACAAGGTGGGCGATTTCCCGTGGGCAGAACGCCTCGCGCGAGAAGTGGTCTCCCTGCCGATGTTCCCCGGAATTCGTGAGGAGGAAATCGCCGGGGTGGTGCATGCGGTGATGCTTGCAATAACTGGTTCCCCGACCTGCGTATGAAGGTTGCCTTGGTTCATGATTGGTTGACGGGGATGCGGGGAGGGGAAAAATGTCTCGACGTCCTCTGCGAGTTGTTCCCCGAGGCCGACCTCTATACCCTGCTGCATATCCGGGGAACCGTTTCCCCGATCATTGAGCGGATGCGGATTGTGACATCACCCTTGCAGTATCTCCCTGGTATCGCTCGACACTATCGAAACTGGCTTCCGCTGATGCCCCGGCTCATTGAGCGGTTTGCAATGAACGACTATGATCTCATCGTGAGTTCCAGTCATTGTGTCGCCAAGGGCGTCATCCCCGGAGCTCACACCTACCATGTCGGATATTGTCATACCCCGATGCGGTATATCTGGGATCAATATGAGGAATATTTCGGCCGGGGGCGGGGGAATCCCATCAGCCGCGCCCTGATGGCTCGCCTGGCGCCATGGCTTCGAACCTGGGACCGCGAAACCAGCACCCGGGTCCACCAGTTTATCGCGAATTCGGAGCATGTCCGCCAGCGGATCCGACGGTTCTATGGACGAGAGGCACGGGTGATTTACCCGCCGGTGGATACCGCCTTCTTTACGCCAAACGGCCCTGCCAGCCAAGGGGCTCACCATCGTGAAGGGTTTTTCCTGATGGTTACGGCGCTGGCCCCCTATAAACGGGTGGACGTGGCGATTGAGGCATTTAACCGGCTCCGCGATCCCTTGCTCATCATCGGGACGGGACAAGAGGAACGTAGATTACGACGGCTAGCAGGGCCGACCGTCAAATTCCTAGGGTGGCTGGGGGATGAGTCGCTTCGCTGGTACTACCAACGCTGCCGTGCCCTCATCTTCCCAGGGGAAGAAGATTTCGGAATCGCCCCTCTTGAGGCGCAGGCCGCCGGCCGGCCGGTGATTGCCTATGCGAGGGGGGGAGCCTTAGAGACGGTGATTGAAGGGGAGACCGGGACGTTCTTCCATCAGCAGATGGCCGATCACCTGGTTGACGCAGTTCAACGATTCGAACGGATGACGTTCGATCCGGTGCGGGTGCGTCAACATGCGCTTCGCTTTGACCGAGCGGTCTTTAAACAAAAGATCGGAAGCGTCCTGCAGGACTTCCACGAACGCGAGCGGAGGAGTGGGTGAAGCGCCGAAGGACTCTGTGGACCCTCATGATTGTCTTGCTTCTAGGGGACGCCTTGATGATGGGGGTGGCCCTACGGGCCGCTTATGCTGTGCGGTTCCAATGGGAACCGATGCGGCTGCTCTTCCCGGTCACCAAAGGCATCCCTCCCTGGGTCACCTTTCAGCAAACACTGTTGGTGATGACCCCCGCATGGTGGATGTTCTTCGCCTACACTGGCTTATATCGCGGTCGCTTCCCACCGGCCTTCGACGAATGGATTGCCATCACCAAGGCCGTTTCGCTGGGCACCGTTCTCCTCATGGCGGCGACCTTTGTGTACCGAGGTCCGGAGTATTCCCGCCTGACCATTGGCTGTTTGTGGTTGTTCGCCATTGTCTCGGTGTTTCTCTATCGGACCGGAGTGAAAGCGGTCTATCGTCGCTTCTTCCGCCGCTGGATCGGCCCCCAACGGCTCCTGATTCTCGGCAAAGGGAAGGCCCTCGAAACCCTGAAAACCCTGTTACGGCGACAGCCCCATCTGAAGGCGTACTTCACGGATGGGGTAATGGACCCCTTGGCATTGACTCAGTTTGTGACTCAGCACCGAATTAACGAGGTCTTAGTCGCCCAAAATCCTCTCGATCACAAAGCGCTCCTCTCTCTGGCCGATACCTGTGAAAAGCTCCATGTGGATTTCAAGATCATCCCGGATCTAGTGGACCTCCGGAGGGGGGAGATCATCATTGACGATTCCCTGGGGATTCCCACCTTTCATCTGAAGGCCATCGCGTTGCATGGGACGAATTTCTTCTTGAAACGTTCGTTTGATCTTATCATGGCGTTCGTCTTGGTCACCGTCTTCTTCTTCCCGCTTCTGGCCATCGCCATCCTCATCCTCCTCGATTCCCATGGGTCGGTCCTCTACCACCACCTCCGGATGGGTCATCAAGGGAAAACCTTCCCCTTTTTTAAGTTTCGAACCATGGTCTCACGGGCTGACCAGATGCTCTACACCCTGAGGCCACTCAGTGAGCGGGTGGGGCCCGTCTTCAAGATGAAAAACGATCCCCGCGTGACGCGGGTTGGCCATTGGCTGCGGCGCTACAGCCTGGATGAGATTCCCCAACTGCTTAACGTGTTTCGTGGGGAGATGAACCTGGTCGGCCCTCGCCCGCAGGTCTTGTGGGAGGCGGAGACCTACGATGACATGGCAAGGAAACGTCTCAAATTAATCTCGGGCATCACGGGTCTGTGGCAGGTGAGCGGCCGGGCGAGCGTCAGCTATCAAGAAATGATTGACCTGGACCTCTATTATCTGGAGAATTGGTCACTCGGCCTCGACTTAAAAATTCTCCTCAGAACGATTCCGACGGTCCTCACGGGTCGCGGAGCCTACTAAGCGATGAGAGCCGTTATTCTCATCGGGGGGGAGGGGACACGCTTACGACCGTTGACCCTCTCGACCCCCAAACCGCTTCTTCCGATCCTCAACCGTCCCTCGCTCGCCTACCAAATCAAGCTCCTCAAACACCATGGTATCCGCGACATTGTCCTGTGCGTCGGCTACCTGTCGAATGTCTTCAAAGGGTCGTTGGGAGATGGCCGGCGATGGGGAGTCCGGCTGCGGTATGTGCATGAGGCCACCCCGTTAGGGACCGGCGGGGCGATCAAGAACGCGCAACCGTACGTGAACGAAACGGTACTCATCTCGAATGGGGACATCATCACGACGCTTGATCTGACCGCATTGTTGTCGTTTCATCGTCGCAAGAAGGCCTCGGTGACGATTGCGTTGCATCGCGTGGCAGATCCGACCGCCTACGGGCTTGTGGAGATTGCGAAGGGCGGCAGGATCCGACGGTTCCTCGAAAAACCCTCACGCGAGGAGGCGTTCTGCAACACGATTAACGCCGGGACATACGTGTTTGAACCCAAGGCCTTCTCACGGATCCCTCCGGGGATTAATTATTCGGTGGAACGTGGGTTGTTTCCTCATCTGCTGAAACTGAAGGAGCCGTTGTATGGGTTCCTGCACCGAGGCCTCTGGCTTGACATCGGAACGATCGGTTCGTATCTTCATGCTCATGCCATGCTCCTCAAGCAGCCCCCGGGTGTGGAATATCTCAATGGCCTCCTGCCAACCCGCCAGCTTCACCCTGGGGTGTGGGTCGAGCGGGGCATCACGGTCGGTCCCCAGTGTACGTTCAACGGCCAGACGGTCATTGGTGAGGGATGCGTTCTTGAAGCCGGGGTCCACATGATCGGGCCACTGTCACTCGGACGTGGCTGCCGGGTGGGGAAAGCCGCTTCCCTGCAGGGATCGGTGGTATTAGATCACACGGTCATCGGCGAAGGCGCTCGACTCGAAGGGTGCGCCGTTGGCCGGAACTGCCGGATCGAGCCGTATGTCACCCTCAGCCGAGGGACGGCCATTG
>JACPXA010000194.1 GCA_016196785.1 Elusimicrobiota bacterium | reverse complement strand
CGAGCGTAGCGAGGCAACGAAGGCGGCGATTTAAGGCCCGGTTGGCGCAGTTGGTTAGCGCGCCACGTTGACATCGTGGAGGTCAGAGGTTCGAATCCTCTACCGGGCAAGGGCAATATGAAGGAACAACTTGAACGGCTGCGCCACTCGTGCGCGCACATCATGGCCCAGGCAGTGGTTGAACTCTTTCCGGGAACGCGGTTAGCGATCGGTCCGCCCATTGAAGACGGCTTCTACTACGATTTTGACACGCCGCACCGCTTCACACCGGAGGATTTCAGTCGAATCGAAGACCGAATGCGTCAGATCGTCGCCGGGAGACACCCGTTCGTACGCACCGAGCGACCCAACGAGGAGGCCCGGCGGTGGTTTAGCGAACGGGGGGAGACGTACAAGCTCGAGCTCCTCGATGCGATTCCTGATCTCACGGTGTCATTCTATCAGCAGGACTCCTTCCTTGACCTGTGTGAAGGCCCCCACGTGACCAATACCGGTGAGGTCAAACACTTTAAACTCCTAAAGATCGCCGGGGCCTACTGGCGAGGGGATGAGCATCGGCAGCAACTCCAGCGCATCTACGGGACGGCGTGGCCAACGAAGGAGGACCTGGAGGCGTACCTCAAGCGCTTGGAAGAAGCCAAGCAACGGGATCACCGCGAGCTTGGACCCCGATTAGAGCTCTTTACGATCCTTCCTGAGGAAGCTGGACCGGGCCTGGTGTTCTGGCTGCCCAAGGGAGCGATGGTTCGCAAAGTGATTGAAGACGTCTGGAAGGAACTCCATCTCAAGGCAGGATATCAGTTGACCTACCTCCCGCACATCTCGAAGATTGATCTCTGGAAAACCTCAGGGCATTGGGAGTACTATCAGGAAAACATGTATGCCCCGATTGATATTGAAGGGCAGCAGTACATCCTCAAACCCATGAATTGTCCAGGGCATCTCTTGATCTACAAAACCCAACTCCGTTCGTATCGGGATCTGCCCATTCGTTTCGCGGAGTTAGGAACCGTGTATCGGTATGAGCGGAGCGGGGTTCTCCACGGGTTGCTCCGTGTCCGAGGCTTCACCCAGGATGACGCTCATATCTTCTGCCGACCCGAACAGTTGGCCAGCGAGGTAGTTGGTGTGCTCCGACTCATGCAAATGCTCTTGGGGGCGTTCGGCTTCAACGAGTACGAGGTTCGACTCTCAACCCGTCCGGAGAAAGCCGCGGGGTCACTGGAGCGATGGACCGAGGCGGAACATGCCTTACAGGAAGCGTTGAAACGCGCCAACCTGCCGTTTGAAATTGACCCAGGGGAGGGGGTCTTCTATGGGCCCAAGGTGGATATCAAGATTCGCGACAGCCTGGGCCGGTTCTGGCAGTGCTCCACTGTCCAAGTGGATTTTAATCTCCCGGAACGGTTTCATGCGACGTTCAGGGATGCCCAAGGGGGAGATCGGCCAGTCATCATGGTGCATCGGGCACTGATGGGATCCTTGGAGCGGTTCTTAGGGATTTTGATCGAGCAATACGGGGGGGCATTCCCCACGTGGCTTGCCCCAATCCAAGCCATTGTGCTCCCCATTACCGATACCCACCTCCCCTACGCTGAAGAAGTTGCCCAGCGACTGGCTCAAGAGGGTTTCCGGTACGACATTGACCGTCGCAATGAAACCATGAACCTCAAGATTCGAGAGGCAGCGCTGCAGAAGATTCCCTATCTGCTGATCGTTGGGGACAAGGAAGCTAAGGCCAGGACAGTCTCGATCCGGAAACGGACCGGCGAGCAACTTGGTCCCATCAGCCTCGAGGAGTGTGTGTCGCTCATCCAACAAGAGGTCCAAACCCAAAGGGGGTGGTTCCATCAGTAAATTGTTTGAGCCGCGTGTCAACGGACAGATTCGCGCCAGGGATGTCCGTCTCATTGACTTCGACGGGACCCAGCTAGGTATCAAGTCCATCAACGAGGCGCTCAACCTCGCTCAACAGCGGGGGATAGATCTCATTGAGATTGCCCCGACGGCACTGCCGCCGGTTTGTAAGATTGTGGATTACGCGAAGTTCCGGTATGAGCGTGAGAAAAAACTCAAGGAAGCGAGAAAGAAACAGAAGGCGGGGCATCTGAAAGAGATTCGGATCCGCCCCAAGATCGGCGATCATGATTTTTCCATTAAGCTGGAGCATATCCGGCAGTTCTTGTCGCTGAAGGACAAGGTGCGGGTCACGGTGATGTTTCGGGGCCGCGAGGTCGAACATGCGGAGTTGGGGATGCGTCTGATTGATCGCGCGAAAGAGGCCCTGGCTACGGCGGCCAGCGTGGAACAGGACGCCCGACTCGAAGGCAACCGCCTCACCCTGTTGCTCACCCCGAAAAAGTGAGACCGGCGAAAATTCTATAGGGAACGGTCTCATCCCTGCGAATGCAGGGATCCACTAGGAGCTCTGTCATGCCAAAAATGAAGTCACACAGCGGTGCCAAGAAACGATTCCAAGTCTCCACCGGAGGCAAGGTGAAACACAAGACCGCCGGCTTACGCCATCTCCTCACCGGGATGTCTGCCCGACGAGGCAGACGACTCCGGCATTCAGGGTATCTGACCCCGGTGGAAGGCGCGCTCATGCGCCGCCTCCTCCCGTACCACTAACATGCGGATCAAGGGCGGCGTCTATACGAGACAACGGAAGAAAAAGTTCTTCCGATTCGCCAAGGGGTCGTATGCCTCCAAACGGAGCCGCTGGCGTCAAGTCATCCAACAGGTCGAACGTTCCCTCCGCTTTGCCTACCGGGACCGGAGAGACCGGAAGGGAACGTTTCGCCGCCTATGGATCACGCGAATTAACGCCGCGACTCGACAGCACGGGTTGTCCTATAGCCGATTAATGGCGGGGCTCCGGCGCGCCGGCGTGCTCTTAGACCGTCGGTCGCTGGCCGAACTAGCCGTTGCGGATGCCCCCGTGTTTCAAAAGCTCGTCGCCTTGGCCAAACAACCCGTTTCCCCCTCGACGTCCACCCGTTAACTCCCTATGTCTGACTGGGCACGCTTGCAGGAGGAGGTGACGAGCGACCTCCAGCAGGCGAGGACCACCTCCGAGTTGGAGGCGATCCGAGTCAAGTACCTGGGGCGGAAAGGCCGCTTGACCGAGGTCCTGCGTTCCCTAGCCAAGTTGTCCGAGGGTCAACGGCGGCTCGTGGGACAGGAGGCCAACGCCCTTCGGGATTTTCTGGAGTCGGCGTTGACCGCAAGACGCCAAGCGCTGCGGCAGAAGGAGCTGGAGCAGACGCTCAAGGAAGAACGCCTCGATGTGACCCTTCCTCCGATCCCCTTTCCCCTAGGCCATCGCCATCCGATCACTCAAACGCTCTCAGAGGTGGTGGAGATCTTCACCCACATGGGGTTCGCCATCGCGGATGGCCCGGAGTTGGAAACAGACTATTACAATTTCACCGCCCTCAATATCCCACCCGATCACCCCGCGCGAGACATGCAGGACACGTTTTATCTGACGGAGGAGTGGCTCCTGCGGACGCACACCTCCCCGGTTCAGATCCACGTGATGGAGCGCCAGTCGCCTCCGTTACGCATCGTTGCGCCCGGGCGGGTGTTCCGCCACGAAGCCATTGATGCGAGTCACTCCGCGGTGTTCCACCAAGTCGAAGGGCTGGCGGTTGATGAGGGAATTTCATTCAGCGACCTTAAGGGAACGCTCAGCCTCTTTGTACGCCATTGTTTTGGACCGTCGGTCGGGCTTCGGTTCCGTCCGTCCTACTTTCCCTTCACGGAACCCTCTGCCGAGGTGGACGTCCAGTGCCTGCTCTGCCAAGGGACAGGGTGCAGGACCTGTGGTGGGAGCGGGTGGATCGAGATGTTAGGGGCCGGCATGGTCCATCCCAAGGTGTTTGAGGCGGTCCACTATGATCCAGAACGGTATACGGGGTTTGCGTTTGGGCTCGGGGTGGAACGCATTGCCATGCTGAAGTTCGGCGTCGAGGATATGCGTTTGTTCTACGAGAACGACGTGCGTCTGCTGGAACAGATCCCGCGGCGCTGGGCGTGGGGCTAAAGTGAAGGTTCTCTTTAATTGGCTCAATGAACTGGTCCCCCTAGACCTGCCACCTGAGAAGGTGGCTCAAACCCTCACCCTGTGCGGGTTGGAAGTCTCTCAGATCGAATCCCGTGGCAATGACACGATCCTGGACCTTGAGGTCACCCCGAACCGTCCCGACTGCATGAGCCATGTTGGCATCGCACGGGAGCTCGCTTCCGCCCTGAGGCGTCCCTTGCGGCTCCCGGAGATTCGCCTGCGGGAACTTCCCGGCATCGAGACCATTCAGATCGGTGTAAAAGACCTCAAGGGTTGCCCTCGGTACATCGGCCGAGTCATTCGAGAGGTGACAGTCGCTCCCTCACCGCCCTGGCTCGCGCAACGGCTTCTGTACTGTGGCTTTCGGCCCATTAACAACGTGGTAGATGTCACCAACTACGTCCTTTTGGAAGCCGGCCACCCCTTGCATGCCTTCGACCTAGCCCGGTTCGCTGGACCGGAGCTTTGGGTCCGAAGGGCAAGAAAAGGAGAAACCCTGAAGGCGCTCGACGAGCAGGAGCGAACGTTAGATGATCAGGTGCTCGTCATCGCGGATGGGGAGCGGCCAGTCGCCTTAGCCGGGATCGTGGGGGGGGAGGAGAGCGCCGTATCCGAAGACACCCACGACCTGCTCTTGGAGAGCGCGATTTTTGATCCCATCCTCATCCGGCGGACCGCCCGCCGCTTCGGGATCCGAACGGAGAGCTCGTACCGGTTCGAACGAGGAGTGGGGTGGCAGGGCACCGCCTGGGCCTCGCAGCGGGCAGCGGCCTTGCTCCAGGACCTCGCGGGTGGGAAGGTCTCCAAAGCCCGGGGGGTTGCTCCCAATCCATGGAGCCCCGTGACTATTGACCTGCGCATTGCTCGCGTTCAGCAGCTTCTGGGGGTTGCACTCGACAGCGCGGCCGTGGCGGAGAACCTCAGACGATTGCAGTTCACCATTGAACCGACGAAGCCTGCCGCAATGTCTCAGCCAGCGACCTTAAGGGTCACCGTGCCCGCACACCGTGTTGACGTGACGCAAGAGGTGGATGTCCTGGAGGAACTAGCGCGGGTGTACGGGTACCACGAGATCCCCGTTCGATACCCGAGGTTCCCCGCGCTTGAGGTCACGATCCCTCCCCTGTGGGGGATCGAGCAACTCTGCCGTGAGGTCCTGATCGGATTGGGTCACCAGGAGGCCGTGACGAATTCGTTCCTCAACCAGGCTCAGGCACGGCCCTTCCTGCCTGTGGGGGCGGCTGGCGCCGTTCCTTTGAACCCGCTGTCTGAGGAATGGGCCGCCCTTCGCCCCAGCCTCCTTCCAGGGTTACTCTCATGTGTGACGACGAACCTTCGACGGCAAGTGCCGTCGGTTCGGTTATGTGAAGTGGGACGAGTCTTTTGGCGTGAGGGCAATCGAAACCATGACACGAATGGAGGGCTCGGGGTGGGGGGAGGGCTCAAGGAAGGGCGTCGAGTCGCCTGGGTGCTGGCCGGGGATGAGACTCCCCATTGGATGGCTCCCCCTCGCCCGATAAATTTCTATGCGCTGACCGGAATGGTCAGTCACCTCTTCACGGCCTTAGGGATCTCTGGCCACGAGTGGAACGCGACGCTGGCGCCTTGGCTGCACCCTGGCCAATCCGCCGATGTCACGCTGAACGGTGAGGTGATCGGCGCCGTCGGTCAACTCCATCCAGGGCTTACCTCCTTGTGGGAGAGTCCGGTTCCATTGTGGCTTGCTGAGCTCGATTTAGAAGCCTTGGGGCGATCAGTTTCTCTTAGGCAGCTCAAGCCTCCGCCCCGTTTCCCCTCGGTCCTGAGAGATCTCGCCATCGTCCTGGATGAGGCTATCCCGTACGGCCAGGTCCAGCAGGTGCTCCACACGGTCGAGGGAAACCTTCTTGAAAAGACCGTGCTCTTCGATGTGTATCGAGGCCCGCAGGTCCCGAAGGAAAAAAAATCCCTGACGCTCAGTCTCACCTTCCGTCACTCAGAACGGACCCTGACTGACAGGGAAATCGAGCAGCTCCTTCAGCACCTCCGCGAGGCTCTCCAAAAACAACTCGGCGCCCTCCCCCGTTAGTGTGGTGCAGTAGCAGGAAAACTTTTGGGGGGGGAGCCGGGGGATGTGGCGGAGTGAGCCTAAGCGGCCCACGTAGAAACTCGGTGAGCGCAGGGCGCGGATGCGCCCGAGCACACCAGAGTTTCGAGTGGGGCCAGAAGCGTAGCGAACGCAGCCACGCCCCCGGCTCCCCCCCCTTCCCACCAAACGATTTCCTGCTTCCCTTGCATCAGGATAGGGGGCTTTAGTAAAATGAGACGGGTTAGTGATGGAAGCGCTTGAGGCTCTCAGTCAGAAAGTTCAGGTGTGCCTTGAACGGCTACGTGCCCTTCAGCAGGAAAACAGCGAGTTGCGAAAGGCGAAGGAGCAATTGCTTGCTGAAGTCGAGTTCCTAACCCAGGAAAATCGGCGAGCCCAGCGGATTCAGGGGGGACAAGAACAGCTCATGGAAGAACGGGAATACCTGACGAACCGTCTGGAACGCCTCGTGGGGAAGTTGAACCGCTTCGGGGCGGCATGAAGCCGGTCATCTATGTACAGATTTTGGGCCATGAGTATCCTGTGGATGCCAGCGCCGGCGATGAGCTCTCGGTCAACCGTTTGGCGCGATATGTTGAAGAACGGATGCAGGAGATCAAGGCCGACACCCTTATTGTTGACTCCTATAAGCTGGCAGTCATGGCCGCGCTGAACATCGCCGACGACCTCTTCCGCCTGCAGGAAGAGCAGGAACAATTGACCCGGGGCGTCACGCAACGCGCAGACGAACTGATCCAGCAGATTGACTCGGCCGTTTCTTAGAACTCATCCCCGCTTTTAGTCCCTGCGGTGTTGGTGGTGCACTGATCGGTTTGAGCCGACAAGCCCAAGTCAGGGAGCCCGAGGTCCTCGACCCCCTTAGGGGATCGAGGCAGGGCACCCACCTGAACATTGGAGCTTCAACTCGGTCAGAGCACACGGCACTCGTGGGGTTTTTTATGAACGGACAAACGGACAGACCCCTGGCGTTGCGGCTTAGCCCAGCTACGCTGGAAGAGTTCGTCGGTCAATCGCACATCTTGGGACCGGGGAAATTGCTCCGTCGGGCCATTGAGGCGGATCGGATCACCTCTGCGGTCTTCTTCGGTCCTCCAGGCACTGGAAAGTCAGCCGTGGCCCGTCTTATCGCGAAACGGACCAACGCCCCATGTGAGGAGCTCAATGCGGTGACGGCTGGGGTGGCGGACCTCCGCCGCGTCATTGAACGCGCCAGGACCCGTCAACGGCTCGACCAGGCAAAAACCCTGCTGCTCCTCGAAGAGATACACCATTTCAACCGAACCCAACAAGATGCCTTGTTGCCTGATGTAGAGGCAGGCATCGTCACCCTCGTGGGACTGACCACGGAAAACCCGTATTTCTATGTGAATTCAGCATTGCTTTCCCGCTCGTTGGTGTTTGAGTTCTTTCCATTATCCCAGGAGGACCTGGCGATGATCCTTGATCATGCGCTCGCAGATCCTGAGCGGGGGCTGGGCCGACTACGGATCACCTTGACAGCGGACGCCCGCGAACATTTCCTACGGACCGCCGACGGCGACGCCCGTCGGCTGCTCAATGCCTTGGAGATTGCGGCGCTGACAACCCCCCCCGATAAGCAAGGAGTGCTTCACCTGTCCTTGGGGGTGGTGGAGGAATCCCTCCAGAAACGCGCAATCCGGTACGATAAACACGGGGATGCACACTACGATACCATCTCCGCTTTTATTAAATCGATGCGTGGGGGGGACCCCGACGCAACGATCTATTGGATGGCGAAGATGCTCCTGGCCGGGGAAGATCCGCGGTTCATCGCCCGTCGCATCATCATCTGTGCCAGTGAGGATGTGGGCAACGCGGATCCCCAAGCGCTGGTTGTAGCCCAAGCGGCGCTCTCCGCGGTGGAGTTCGTTGGGATGCCGGAGGCGAAGATCCCCTTAGCGCAGGCCGCGCTGTACGTGGCGACCGCCCCTAAATCCAATGCCGCGTATCGTGCCATCACACGGGCCTGGGAGGAGGTGGAGCAGGGGCCACCCCGTCCCGTTCCTCCACACCTCTGTGACGCTGGCTATCGCTACCCCCATGACTTTCCGGGCCATCATGTGGCGCAGGTGTATTGGCCGCATCCAGTCACCCTCTATGAACCGAGCGATCAGGGAGTTGAACAGGTCATTCGTGAGCGGTTGTCGCAATGGCGAAAAACTCGATAGAACCCCTCTCATAAATGGTTTTCGAAGCGAAATGCCGGATGGTGCGCCGAGGCGAGGATAGGCGAGCGACGGCATACTTGACGAAGGAACGGTATGCCGAGCGAGCCTGACGAAGCCGCAGGCCACCAGCCGGCATTGCAGGCCGAAAAGGATTTATGAGAGGGGTTCTAAGTGCGCGTAAAGCGGCCCTTCGAAGGCAATGCTTGAAACGGCGGAATCAGCTTTCCCGGCCGCAGCGAGTCACAGCGACTCAGGCGATCGCCCACCGGATGATCCAACTGATGGAATGGCGAAGTGCAAGGTGTATCTCCAGCTATCTGCCGGTGGGGTCCGAGGTGGATCCGTGGCCGCTGATTCGAACCGCCTGGGAGGAAGGGAAAACCGTGGCCGTCCCGTTCTACGACACAACCAGGCAAGGGTACCGCTTGGCACGGATCGAGGATCCACCCCAGTTGAGTCAAGGCCCCCATGGGGTGCTAGAACCTGCCCCCGACACTCGCGAACCCATTCAGGCGACCGCCATTGACTGTGCGCTGATTCCTGGGGTAGCCTTTGATGTGGCGGGAGGACGACTGGGGCACGGGGGAGGACATTTTGACCGTCTCCTTCGCTCCCTGGTCCATGCGAAGCGAGTAGGACTCGCGTATGAAGCCCAGATCACCACCCACCCGTTACCGATCGGGACTCGTGACGTCCCGATGGACGTGGTGGTGACCGAACGCCGGACCATCCGTCCCTCCAAAAGGGAAGCAAGAAATCGTTGGGGGGGAGCCTGTGGCGATGGCGGGGAGCCGAAAGGCTCAGGCGTTGTGAGCCTGAGCGGCCCACGTAGAAACTCGCTGAGCGCAGGGCGCGGATGCGCCCGAGCACAGCAGAGTTTCGAGTGGGGCCAGAAGCGGAGCGAACGCAGCCGCGCCCCAGGCGGGGGGGTGGGGCAGGGGCCCCAGACTCCCCCAGTATGACGCTCCCACAGTACCTCGAAAGTCGTCGTCGCCTGGTGGATCGGGCGTTACATCGGGCCCTGCTTCCGACGACTCGACGCCCACCGGTCATCCATCGAGCCATGCGGTATTCGGTGTTCGCCGGCGGCAAACGGCTGCGTTCCATCCTGGTGATCGCCGCCGCGGAGGCGTGTGGGGGTCGTCCCGCCTTGGTCATGCCCACCGCCTGCGCGTTGGAACTGTTGCATACCTACTCCTTGATTCATGACGATCTTCCAGCGATGGACAATGACGACTTGCGACGCGGACGGCCCACCAGCCACCGGGTGTTTGGGGAAGGGATTGCCATCCTGGCGGGAGACGCGCTCCTTACCTTAGCTTTCCAAACGATTGCGGAAAATGCTAAAATTCACGATGTTCATGCGGCCGTCATTCCCCAAGTGCTCGAGGTCGTAGCCAAGGGGGCTGGGACATTGGGAATGATCGGCGGTCAAGTCGTGGACTTGGAAATGGCTCAACGCCGGTGGTCGCTTGCCAACCCGCGAGCTCAGGTTCAGTACATTCATCGCCACAAGACCGCGGCATTGATCCAAGCGAGCGTGTTGGCCGGGGCACTACTCGCCGGGGCTTCCCGCAAACAGCAACAGGCCTTGGGACTCTATGGGGAACGCATCGGGATGGGGTTTCAGATTGTGGATGACATCCTGGACCTCATCGGGGATAAGGCGAAGCTCGG
>JACPXA010000192.1 GCA_016196785.1 Elusimicrobiota bacterium | reverse complement strand
TTGGCGAAGGCCCACATTGGGATGTAGTTAGTGAGGATTTCAACGGTGATTCAGTGATGGACTTGGCCGTCGCTAACTACGGTACGCCGTCCAATCCCGGAAGATATGTGTTTATCCTACGTGGCAATGGAGATGGGACATTCCAGAGAGCGGGAAACGTTGAAGTTGGAAGAGGCCCCAGTGCAATTGCTGTCGGCGACTTTCGAGGCGATGATCACGTAGACCTCGCAGTCGCTAATGTCGTCTCCAACGACCTCTCGATCCTCCTTGACAACGGAGATGGCACGTTTCAGTCAGCTCGGAACTATCAGGTAGGAGGAAATCCTACCCGGCTAGCTATCGGAGATTTTACTGGTGATGGGATTCAAGACATTGCAGCAGCTTACAATGAAGCCAATGTCTCTGTCCTAATCGGCAATGGTGACGGGACGTTCCAACCCGCTCAAGATGCTGTGAGACGAAAGGGACTCATTACGCCAGCCGATCTTTGCGTCGGGGATTTCAATCACGATGGTCTTCAAGACCTGGCCATCGCAAATGGATCCCACAACACCATTGCAGTTTTGCTCAGTACCGGCGATGGGACATTCCAAACACCTCAGTTCTTTGCCGTAGGGGCTTACCCTGGTTCAATCACTACAGGGGATTTTAACGGTGACGGCCTCCAGGACATAGCGGTAACAAACGAATTTTCAGACACGATCTCCGTGCTCACAAATACTACACCGGACAAGGGAAACTAGGCAAGGTCTCATCCTTCCTAACCGTTTGATTTCCTCCAGAAACGAGAAATAGAAAAATCCCAGCCCCTAAACTCTCCGAGCTGTATCTTACCTCTTTACGAAGATGAACCACCCTCTAGTAAATGGTTGTTTGACCTTCAGAGTCTATGTCACGCCTCCCGGATGCCGGCGCGGCGAAACAGCGTGTTGATGTGGCGGAAGGATCGTCGCTCATCGAAGCAGGCCGCAAGCTTCGTGGGGCTGAGTCGTTTGGTCACTTGTGGATCTGCGCTCACCAACGCCAGAAAACTTCCCCGCTCGCGCCAGGCCTTAAGGGCGTACCGCTGGACGAGCGCATAGGCGGCCTCACGCCGCATCCCCGCTTCGGTCAACCGCAGCATCACTCGCTGTGCGGCGATCAGCTCAAGGGTAGACCGCATGTTCTCCCGCATGCGATCGGGGTACACCTGTAACCCTTCCAGGACTTCTCGGAAGCGGGCAAGCATGAAATCCAAGAGGATCGTGGCATCCGGCAGGATGACCCGCTCTACCGAGGAATGGCTGATATCCCGTTCATGCCAGAGCGCGACATCCTCCAGCGCGGCGATCACGTAGCCACGGAACAAGCGGGCAAGTCCGCAGAGGTTCTCGCAGGTGATTGGGTTCTGTTTATGGGGCATGGTGGAGCTTCCCTTCTGGCCCTCGGTGAAGGGCTCTTCCGCCTCCAAGACCTCCGTTCGCTGCAGGTGCCGAATCTCTAAGGCGAATTTCTCAATGCTGGCGGCGACAATGGCCAGCTGGCATAGGAACTCGGCATGCCGGTCTCGCTGGAGGATTTGAGTAGACACCGGCGCTGGTTTTAGCCCTAGCTTCCGGCAGACATACGCCTCGACCTGCGGGGGCACCTGGCTAAAGGTACCCACCGCCCCAGAGAGTTTTCCCACTCGGATGATCTCCCGGGCTCGCTGCAAGCGCTCGGCATCCCGGGTCAGTTCACAGTACCACCCAGCGAGTTTGAGCCCAAAGGTGATGGGTTCCGCGTGGACCCCGTGGGTCCGCCCCATCATCGCTGTGTGCCGGTGCCGTTTGGCAAGCCGTCGGACGACCGCAGCTACCGCCGTCAGGCCTTTCGCTAAGAGGTCCGACGCCTTAACCAACTGGACGGACAGCCCCGTATCAAGTACATCTGAAGAGGTCAGGCCCAGATGGAGGTAGCGCGCCGACGGGCCAACGGTTGCTCCCACCTGGGTGAGAAAAGCAATGACGTCATGCTTGACCGTCCGCTCGATGGCATGGATGCGAGGAACGTTGATCCGAGCCCGGCGACGGATGAGCGATGGGACGCCGCGGGGGACCACACCCCGGCGAGCGAGCGCCTCGCAGGCCAGGATTTCTACCTCTAACATGGCCTGAAAGCGGGCTTCCTCGGTCCAGAGCTGCCCCATGGCCTCACGGGTATAGCGGGCAATCATCGGCGCTCCACCGGAGGAGCCTCCATGATGGTCACGTGGTTTCCCTGGATCCTCAGGCGGCCTTCCGTGAAGACCCGAATGGCCTCAGGATACAGCCGATGTTCCTGCTCCTGGACTCGGACGGCGAGGGTCTCAGGGGTATCCGTCGGCAACACAGGGACCTTCGCTTGGAGGACAATGGGGCCATGATCGTATTCTTCATCCACCACGTGCACCGTACACCCTGACTCCTTTTCCCCACTCGCCAGCACCGCCTCGTGGACGCGCCGTCCGTACATCCCCTTCCCACCGAACTTGGGGAGCAGCGCCGGATGAATGTTGAGGATCCGGTCCCGAAACCTCTGAATGAACTCCGCATCCAACCACCAGAGAAACCCAGCCAAGCAGACCAAGTCCACCTGACGTGCCTCCAGGACCTGCGCCA
>JACPXA010000006.1 GCA_016196785.1 Elusimicrobiota bacterium | reverse complement strand
TGGATATCATGATGCCGGAGATGGATGGCTATTCTGTGACGGCAAAGCTCGCCGAACAGGAAAGCACTCGGAAGATTCCGGTGATGGTCCTTACCGCGAAGGGGCAGATGCGCGACCTCTTTGCGATGTCTGGCAATGTCACGCTGTACATGGAGAAACCCTTTGATCCCAAGGACCTCCGAGAGAAGGTGCGTGACCTGCTGCAGAAGACCTAACGCGCGGAAGACCGACCTCACGCGAACTTGGTGGCCCCGCTCCAGCAACTCATCCGCGAACGACAAGAGAAACTCGCAGCGATTCGGGAACGAGGGGTTGATCCTTACCCTCGACGGTTCCCTGCTCGGGCGATGATTCAAACAGCGTGCGAGCGGTTCGCACAGAGCGGGTCAGAACCAGTTCACGAACAGGTGCGCGTGGCCGGGCGCCTGGTGGCGTGCCGCCCGATGGGCAAGGTCACGTTTGGCCATCTGATGGATGCCTCTGGCCGGCTGCAAGTCTATTTCAAGGAAGAGGTCGTGGGCACGGAAGCGTATAAGTTATTTGACCATGCGGTGGACGTGGGAGACTTCCTGGGCGTAGAGGGACGGATGTTTCGGACACGCACAGGAGAGCTCACGCTGCGGGCGGAAACAGTGACGATCCTCAGCAAGGCGCTCCGGCCGCTCCCGGAGAAATGGCACGGGCTCCGTGATGTCGAAACCCGCTATCGTCAGCGATACCTCGACCTCATCGCCAACCGTGAGGTGTACACGGCTAGCCGCCAACGGTGTCGGTTCATCTCGGCGATTCGTCAGGCCTTGGAACGCCAAGGGTTTATCGAGGTAGAGACTCCCATCATGCAACCCCAAGCGGGTGGAGCCACGGCACGGCCGTTTGTCACGCATCACAACGCCTTTGACGTTGACCTACACTTGAGGGTGGCTCCTGAACTGTACCTCAAACGGCTGCTTGTGGGAGGATATGAAAAGATCTTTGAGTTGGGACGGGTCTTCCGGAATGAGGGGGTGGACAACCGCCATAACCCAGAGTTCACCATCCTCGAGGTCTACCAGGCCTTAGCCAACTACGAAGACATGATGGAGCTCTGTGAATTCTTGTTGACCGAGGTCACCCAAACAATCGTGGGAAGCCTTACCCTCACGCGGGAGGGGCGGCCGTTGTCACTGGCAGCCCCATTCCGGCGCGTATCACTCTTTGAACTTACCAAGCAGGCCACCGGAAAGGATCTTCGGGCAGCGCTGGAAGCCCATCGCCTCCGATCGGTCGCAAGCGAACTCGGGGTCCCGGCCGATGACCGAATCTCAGAGCGGCAGCTCTTTGATCGAATTGTCGAGAGCATGGTGATTTCTCATCTGTGGGAACCGACGTTCATCTTGGACTATCCGAAAGCCTTTTCCCCGTTGGCTAAAAGCCGGGCTGATGATCCTGGGTTGGTGGAACGATTTGAGCTCTACATCGGAGGGGAGGAGGTAGCGAATGCCTACTCTGAGCTCAATGACCCGGCAGAACAGCGGGATCGCCTCCAGGCCCAAATGCTTGAACGTCAGGCCGGTGACGAGGAAGCGCACGTGTTGGACGAGGAGTTCCTGGAGGCCTTGGAATACGGGATGCCGCCTGCGGGCGGCTTGGGGATCGGCGTTGACCGGCTCGCCATGCTTCTCTTGGGACACACCTCCATTCGGGAGGTTATCCTCTTCCCGCTGCTCCGTCCGCGTTCCTCTAGCCCCCCGCCCACGCCCAGTAGCCCCCCGCCCACGCCCAGATGAGTTACACCTGGGATTTGGCATGTCGGTACCTGGTGGCTCGCCGCCATGGCCTCTTTGCCTGGTTGACCACGACCATCGCGGTGGGTGGGATTACGATTGGGGTGGCCGCGTTGATCGTCACGCTCGGGGTGATGGATGGATTTCAGCGGGATATCCAAGCCCGCATACTCGGCACGCAACCGCACCTCGCGGTCCTGCGATCCAATGGAGAAGCCTTTCCTATCACCTCTGAGGTGATGACCGCGATTCAGCGCACGAAGGGAGCTATCGCCCATGCCCCGTTTGTGGTTGGCCAAGTGCTTCTCCGGCATGGGCCGCGCGCGCTAGGAGTCGTGGTTCGTGGAATTGATCCGACCCAGGAACAAATGGTTGCTCCGCTCGCATCCACTCTAAAGGAAGGTCGGTGGGACTCCCTAAAGGGACCGGAGCCCGTGCCGGGGATGATCCTTGGACGAGAGCTCGCCCGCGGCCTCGAAGTAGGGATGGGAGACGAGCTCCTGGTCATGGTACCCGATTCGTTCCTCGCCGGCCGTAGCCTCATGCCCAGAATGGTGCGATGTCGAGTGACGGGGATTTTTCAGGTCGGGATGTATGAACCGGACGCGAACCTCACGTATGTGGGGCTTAACACTGCTCAACGGTTTTTCGGAGTGGGCGAGGCCTCAAGCGGGGTGGGGGTGCGGGTTGATCGGTTGGAACGTTTGGAAACGGTCCGTCACCAGCTACAGGCCCACCTCGGGCCACGGTTCTGGGTCCGCTCCTGGCAAGATCTCAACCGGAATTTGTTTACTGCGTTGAAGCTGGAAAAGGCCGTGATGTTTGTGATTCTGACCCTCATCATCTTGGTGGCGGCCTTGAATATTATTTCGAACCTGCTCTTACTAACGGTGGAGAAGTCCCGGGAGATCGGTATTCTTAGGGCCTTGGGGGTCCCCCAACGGGGGATCCGAAGCATCTTCCTGTACGAAGGAGGGAGCCTCGGGATGGTGGGGACATGCCTGGGGACTTTCCTCGGGGTAGGGATTGCCGCTTTCTTACACCGGTATCCCCTGATCAAACTACCGGCTGATGTCTATTATATTGAGCGCCTGCCCGTCCACGTCGCCCCTGGTGACGTGGTAGCGGTCATCGTCGCCGCGTTGTTCATCAGCCTGGCGGCGACCGTCTATCCAGCGCTCAAGGCCGCTCGGGTGGACCCACTCGAGGCGCTCCGCTACGGATGAGGAGCGAGTGTCTTCACGACACCCACCACCCGCCTCCCTCCCTCCTCCCGCGATCAGGGCCGTGGGGCTGAGGAAGAGCTTTTGGCAGGGGCAGCGCTGCATCGAGGTGTTAAAGGGGTTAGATTTTATGATCCAGGAAGGAGAGATTATCTCCGTGATTGGGCCATCCGGCGCAGGGAAGTCTACGTTGCTTCATCTAATAGGATTGATGGACCATCCGAGTGACGGCACCCTTGAACTGTTCGGCGAACCGACCGCGAACCTCTCGGATGCTACCTCCTCCTTCTGGCGAAACCGGTGGATTGGGTTCTTGTTCCAATTCCATCACTTGCTCCCTGAGCTCAGCGTCTGGGAGAATGTCATGTTGCCCCTCAGGATTCGAGGGATGGATCGCCGACTGGCGGCGGAACGAGCCTGTGAGATGCTCGACACGCTGGGACTCGCGGAGCGGCTTTCCCATCGGCCGGCCGAACTCTCCGGCGGCGAGCAACAGCGCGTCGCGTTTGCCCGGGCCTTGGTGCCAGAACCCCGACTGCTCTTAGCCGATGAACCCACCGGCAACCTGGACCAGCGCCAGGGAGAGGAGTTACGTCGCTTACTCTGGAATCAGGCCAGACAACGGCAGATGACGGTGGTTCTGGTGACGCATCAGCAGCCCCTGGCGGCGGCCGCTGATCGCCAGTGGACGTTGGTGGATGGGCAATTACAAAAGGAAGCGCTGAGCGTGGGGCTAGAGTGAAAATCTACCTGAATGGGAAATTGGTGTCCCGTGAACAAGCGCAGATCTCCGTCTTTGATCATGGCCTCCTGTATGGCGACGGGGTGTTTGAAGGGATCCGCGCGTACCACGGGCGGGTGTTCAAATTGCGGGAACATCTGGATCGGCTGGCCAACTCGGCGCAGGCGATTCTCTTGACGATCCCCCTCACGAAGGAAGAGTTGGAGGCGGCGATCATCGAAACGTTGCAGGCCAATAGCCTCAAGGATGCCTATGTCCGGGTGATTGTGACGCGTGGCGTGGGGGACCTCGGTCTGGATCCCCAAAAGTGCCTTCGGCCTTCGATCGTGATCATCGCGGATCGCATCGCCCTCTACCCCGAAGAGTACTACAGTCACGGACTGGAGGTCATCACCGCCACCACGAAGCGGAATCTGCCAGAGGCGATCAACCCTTGCATCAAGTCCCTGAACTATTTGAATAACATCCTCGCGAAAATCGAAGCCTCGCGGGCGAATGTGCCAGAGGCGATTCTGCTCAACAAGGACGGATATGTGGCGGAATGCACCGGCGACAACCTGTTCTTGGTCCGGGGGGGCGTGGGCGGAGGGCTAGAGGAGACCACCCTCGTCACGCCGCCCACCTCGGTAGGGGTGCTGGAGGGGATCACTCGAGCGACGGTCATGGACCTGGCGAAAACCCGCCTGAAGCTGCTCGTGAAAGAGGAACCGTTTACGGTGTACCATGTGTACACCGCCGCTGAGGTCTTCCTGACCGGCACCGCCGCTGAGGTGATCCCGGTCGTGAAGGTAGATGGCCGCCGCATTGGTGAAGGAAAACCAGGCAAGGTAACTCACCGCCTGATCAAGGAATTCCGGGAACTCACCCGACTCACCGGCGTTCCCATTCGGGGGGGCACCTAGTGTTGTGTCAGGCCTGTCAGCAGCAGGAGGCGACGCTCCATTTCAAAGGGGTCATTAACGATCAGGTCGTGAAACTTCACTTATGCGAAGGGTGCGCCAAGGAAAAGGGGGTGGAGTTTCCGTTTGGAAAATCACCGCTCTCACTGGCGGAGTGGATCAGCGGGTTGGGGGAACGGGCAGCTCAGGAAGCCCCTACCCCGGTGCGGGCCGCCTGCACGGCCTGCGGGACGACGATCACCGAGATGAAGGAATCAGGGCGGGTGGGGTGCAGCACGTGCTACGTCGAGTTTTCCAAGGCGCTTGAGCCATTCCTCAAACGGATCCATGGGGCGACCCGTCATACGGGACGGACCTATCGAGTCACTGTGGAGAGGGGGTCTTCCCTTCAAGCCATAGGGACCCTAAAGGCAGAGTTGGCAGAGGCGCTCCAGAAAGAAGATTATGAAAAAGCCGCGATTATCCGAGACCAAATCAAGATGCGAGAGCGGAATCACCGCTAAACGACTATGGCATTTCCCAATCGTCTGTTCCTTACGATGCTGATGGCCGAGACCTGGCTCACTCGGGAGGGGGGGTCTTCCGCGGTCGTGATTTCGAGCCGTGCCCGATTAGCCCGCAACCTCGTGGGTCTCCCCTTCCCCCAACGGGCGGACAAGACGACGCAACGACACATCTTCCAGCACATCATCCGGGCAGCTGAACAAGTGCCAAGTCTCGCAAAGGCTCAAGTCCTTGACCTGCCGGCGCTCTCCCGTGTGGAACGCCAATTCCTTATGGAACGCCATCTAATCTCCCATGAACAGGCCTTCTCCCCGGGGGAACGTGGGGTGATCATCGGGGAAGGCGAAGGCTTAAGCGTGATGATCAACGAGGAGGACCATCTGCGTCTCCAGGCCATGGAACCCGGCCTCGCCTTGGCCGGCGCCTGGCAGCGTGTCGCGCGGCTTGATCAAGAGCTTGGCAAACTGTTAGAGTTCGCGTATATGGAGGAGTGGGGCTTCCTGACCGCCTGCCCCACCAACGTCGGCACCGGCCTGCGTGCCTCCTGTTTGGTTCACCTCCCCGCCCTGGTGTTGCGCGAGGAGTTGACGGAGGTGTTGCAGGGGATTACCCGAGCGGGTGGCGGCGCCCGAGGGTTGTACGGCGAAGGGACGAAGGCGATGGGCGACCTGTTCCAAATTTCCAATACGACCACGTTAGGCCTCAGTGAGCCAGAGATGGTGGCGATGTTGGAGCGAGTCGTCACCCAAGTGATTCGGCGGGAGATGGAGGAACGGCAAGCCTTGATGGCCCCTGCCCTTCGGATTCAAACGGAGGATCAGGTGTATCGAGCATGGGGCATCTTGACCCAGGCCAGGGCCATCAGCTACGAAGAGACCCTCCAATTGTTATCACGGGTGCGGTTGGGGCGGGCCCTGGGGTTGGATCTTCCAGTCAATACGGGGGTCTTGCAGGGGCTCATGTTGGCCACCCAACCAGCACATTTACAGATCCTCCAAGGGAAAGAGCTGAAGACCGAGGAACGGGACCTCATTCGGGCCACGCTCGTTCGGCAATGGTTGGGGAACGAGAAACGGAAAAAAGGAGAAAGGCGATGTCTAACCGATTTACGGAAAGAGCGCAACGAGTCATTCTGATCGCCCAGGAAGAGGCCAAGCGCCTCAATCATGACTATGTGGGAACCGAACATATCCTGCTTGGGTTGATCGCCCTGGGAGAGGGGGTCGCCGCGCAGGTGTTGGCGAACCTGGGGGTGGACCTCCGAAGGGTTCGCGCCGAGATCGAGAAGATCGTCGGAACGGGAGATAACGTGATGCTCCTTGGAGAGATCCCCTTCACCCCACGCGCCAAGAAGGTCTTAGAGCTCGCAGTGGAGGAAGCCCAAAATATGGGGCACAGCCATGTCGGGACCGAGCATCTCCTCTTGGGACTCATTCGGGAAGAGGAGGGGGTCGCAGCCCAGGTGTTGGAGAACCTCGGCGGGCGGCTCGACCTGGTACGGGAAGAGGTCATTAGCCTTCTGGGGGAAGGCCACCCCGCCCCTACCGCCCATCCCACCCGAGGGACGACCACCAAGTCGAAGACCCCAACGCTCGATGAATTCGGACGAGATCTCACGCAGTTGGCTCGCGAATCAAAACTCGACCCGGTCATTGGCCGGGAGGATGAGATCGAGCGGTTGATCCAGATCCTCTCCCGCCGGACAAAAAACAACCCGGTGCTCATCGGCGATCCCGGCGTGGGGAAAACGGCCATTGTCGAGGGGCTCGCCCAGAAGATCGCTACCAGTGATATCCCGGAGATCCTCTTGAGCAAACGGGTGATGACGCTTGACCTAGCCGCGGTGGTGGCGGGGACCAAATACCGTGGCGAGTTTGAACAGCGGTTGAAGAATATCATTGATGAGATCCGCCGAGCCAAGAACACCATCATCCTCTTCATTGACGAGCTTCACACGGTCATCGGGGCGGGCGCCGCGGAGGGGGCCATTGACGCCTCTAACATGCTCAAACCCTCGCTCGCCCGGGGCGAGCTCCAATGCATCGGCGCGACGACCCTAGATGAGTACCGCAAATACATCGAGCATGACGCCGCCTTGGAACGGCGCTTCCAACCCATCATGGTGGATCCGCCATCCGTGGAAGAGACGATCAAGATCCTTCAAGGGTTGAGGGAAAAATATGAGACCCATCACCGGGTTAAGTTCACGGATCAGGCCCTGGACGCGGCGGCCCAGTTGGCCGATCGCTACATCTCCGACCGGTATCTCCCGGACAAGGCCATTGACCTTATTGACGAGGCTGGCAGTCGCTCAAGGCTCCAGACCTCTGTCCTGCCGCAGAACCTGAAGGAGAAAGAGTCGGAGATTGCTGAAGTGGCTAAGGAGAAAGACGCCGCCATCGCAGCGCAGGAGTATGAAAAGGCCGCCCGGCTTCGGGATCGCGAGAAAGAACTCCGAAGGAACCTGGAGGAGGCGAAGAAAAAATGGAAGGAAAAGCGAGACGCCTCCCAGCCGGTGGTGACGGAGGAAGATATCGCGACGGTCGTCTCTAAGTGGACAGGGATCCCGGTCAACCGGTTGACGGAAAAGGAGTCGGAGAAACTCCTGCACATGGAGGAGGAGCTTCACAAACGGGTGATCGGTCAGGAGGAAGCGATCCGGGCGGTCTCTCAGGCCATTCGCCGCAGCCGCACCGGTCTCAAAGACCCCCGTCGGCCCATCGGCTCCTTTATCTTCCTGGGACCAACAGGTGTGGGAAAAACGGAGCTCGCACGGGCACTGGCAGAGTTCCTGTTCGGGGACGTCGAAGCGTTGATTCGCATTGATATGTCTGAGTATATGGAGAAGTTTTCGGTCTCTCGCTTGATCGGCGCTCCGCCGGGCTACGTCGGCTACGAGGAGGGGGGACAGCTCACCGAGGCCGTCCGGCGCAAAGCCTACTCCGTCGTGCTCCTGGATGAGATTGAGAAGGCACATCCGGATGTGTTCAACATCCTCCTCCAAATCATGGATGACGGGATCTTGACCGACAACCTGGGACACAAGGTGAACTTCAAAAACACGGTGCTCATCATGACCTCCAACGTAGGGGCCCGGCTCATCTCCAAGGGGAAATCCCTTGGTTTCCTCGTCCAAGAGGATGCCCAACAAGATTACCAGAAGATGAAGGATACCGTGATGGAGGAGGTGAAGAAGGCGTTCAACCCGGAGTTTTTGAACCGCATTGATGAGGTGATCTTCTTCCACGCCCTTTCCCGTGAGGATATGCGGAAGATCCTCGACCTCATGCTGGGCCGGGTCAGCGACAAACTGACGAGCCAAGGGTTTGAGATCGTCCCTTCCGATGAATCGAAGGAACTCCTCTTGGAGAAAGGGTTTGATCCCAACTATGGAGCTCGACCGCTCCAACGGACAATTCAACGGTTGGTGGAAGATGCCCTCGCCGAGGAGATTCTGGCCAGGCGGTTTACCGCCCCGGCCAAGATCTACGTGGACTACGATCCCGATGAGAAAAAGCTGGTGTTCGGCACCCAACCTGCCCCCAAACCAGTCAAGAATGTCTAAATGAGTGGCTAGAGAGGGGCTATTTTGAGGGGGGGGCGATGGGCCGCCGGGGGGATCTTGCTTGCCGGCGGTCTTTTGTTTGTGGGGCTCTCGCTGTGGCAGGGTCTACTCGTTCTCCACCTCCGATTGGAGCAACAGCTCAGCCAGGCTGTTGGTCGGGCGGTGCGGATCGAGCGAATTTCTTTCACGTTTCCCTCAAAAATCACGGTACATCAAGTGACCATTTTCGCTACCACCACGCCTACCGGGGAATTTATCTTCACCGCCCCAAAGGTAACCCTCTCTATCCACGGGCGCCAGCTCCTGAGCGTCTTGCTCCACCGACTGGGCGTGGGCGGAGGGCTAGAGGGAGGGACCGGAGGGCTAAAGTGGGGTGCTCTGATCAGCAAAGTCTCCTTCCAGGATGGGAAGGCGGTGGTCCCCCTCCCTGATGACAAACGTGATCACCTCCTCCTTGCTCACCTGCAGGGATCCATCGAACGCAGTGAACCCTTTGACCTCGGTCGCTTGTTGACAAAAAGTCACTCTCCCCCCGCCTGGCCATCGCTCAAGGCACAGCTCCAGGGCCAGGTCCTCTATCATAGACCGGGGACAGACCTCAATTCGATAAGAGGTCTGTCCCCACTCCTTACTTCGGAGACAGACTTCAATTCTATAAGAAGTCTGTCCCCACTCCTCACTTCGGAGACAGACCTTACATTAATCGAACAAGTGGTACTCAAAGCGTCGCTGTCGCAACAGGGGTGGGGGGGGAATCTCGCCGTCTCCGGCGTCAGGATGGAACACCTCGCACCGCTCTGGGGACACCTCCTCCCTGAAGGGCTGCGCGGCTGGAGTGAGGGACAATGGGCTGGCCGTCTGCACGGGGAGTTGAGCCTTGGAGGTGTGTGGCCCTGGCAGGGGATGGCCTGGGCAAAAACAGTGAAAACGGGGACCCTCACGGCAAAGGGCATCCGCTGGCAACGCCGGGCGGGACTGCCCTTCATTGGGATTGATGGGAAACTCCGTCTCACGGCCAACACCCTTCGGACTGAGTCGCTGACCTTGACTACCGGCAAAAATCGTGTCACGGTGATGGGGGTCATCGAGGAGGTGTTCACTGATCCTCTCCTGAAGCTCTCAGCCACAGGCAAAGCGATTGATCTAGCGGCGCTTCCTCAATGTGTGCCTGATCCGCTCTGGAGCCTCATCCCGCTTACCGGGGCAGCCGCTGTGCAGCTCTCTGTCGAAGGTCCTTTGACGTACCCACGCGTGGAAGGTGCTGTGGTGGTTTCCGAAGGGCGCGTAGGCGCCTTCCCTTTTGGACAGGGGCGTTTTCGCATCACGTACCAGTTCGGTCGCTTATACATTCACGAAGCCACGTTGCCGCTTGGAGAGGGAACCGTCTCGTTGCAAGGGACGGTGGCTTCTGAACAACTCAAGGTCGTTGGGAAGGCGGAACGGCTTTCTCTCACCGCCTTGACCCATCCGTTGGGAAAAATTCCGGTGGAGGGATTGCTCAATAGCAGTTGGACCATCAGGGGAACTCTGCAAGCCCCTGTGGTCAGCGGGACACTCACAATCCCGGAAGCAAGACTTGGGCAGCGCGCGGTCGAACGCATCGTGGGACGGTTCCATTATGAGGCGCAACGCTTGGTTCTCCGGATCACTGCTCCGGGCGGGGGCCCCTCGACTCCGCTCGGGGCAAGCTCCGGGCAAGAGAAAAACATGTTTTCTCTTGAGCTCGACGGCCTCCTCCCCCCTGACCGGTTGATCATCGAACGACTAACGATGCAGCTCTTCGGCCAAGAGGGGTGGCAGGTGGAGGGGAAGGCGGTGTTGACCAAACAGGAGCTCACGGTGAACCGTGTCGAACTGCGCCATGGATCTGGGTTCATCCACCTTCGAGGTGGGATGGCGCTCCAGGGGCAGGGACAGCCCTTTTGGGTCCACGGAACCATGAAACAGTTTCGCCTCGATCCATTCGCACGAGGGGGCCCTTCGACCCATTCGACAGGCTCAGGGCAGGCTCCGCTCAGGGCAGGCGGAGGGCTTTTTGAGGGAACCCTAAAGGTCTCAGGCCAGCTCCGGCGATCACCATGGGAAGCCACCAGCCAGGTGATGATTCAAGGGTTGCACGTCAGGGAGAGCAGCGGGTTGCTGGGCGTGGGCGGAGGGCTTAAGGACCACGCGCTTGCCGACTTTTCCGGCATCCTCTCCGTGAATGCCGATCGCGCCACCCTAACCGCGATCCAGTGGGGACAAGCCCTCCCTGGTCACCTGACGCTTGATTGGAAGCACAGCCCTCCGCAATGGCAAGGTGAACTGTCCATACCAGGGCTCCCGTGGGAGGAATGGCAGACTTTCCTCTTCCCTGAGCTGCGTGAGCCGCTCGCGGGGTCCTTCCAGGGACGGTGCCACGTGACCGGTCGCTGGGATGTCCCCGAGCTCCATCTGGTGTTTCAAGTGGTCAATGGCCGCTGGCGTCGGCTGGGATTTCATCTGACGGGGGAGGCGCGCACGAAAGGGTTGGCGGTGGATCAGTTTACCGCAACCAGCCAGATCCTTCCAAATAATAAAGGAACGGTCCTGATCAGTGGTCAAAGCGACCTCCGGCAGCGTTTGGTCGCCTTGAATCTCAAGATCAGCGACGTGAGGCTAGGTTTGATTGCTGAAAACCTAGGGTTCCCTCTGCCGATCGGAGGGACCGGGGAAGGGACGCTGTCCGTGAGCGGACCCTTGGCTCGTCCAATGCTGATGGGCTCTCTCAGAGGCCGTGATCTCTTGTACGGACAACAGGCCCTGGGCGAATGGCATACGATCTTCCGCTGGTCGAGTCCTCAGTTGACATTAGATGAGTTCGGGATCAAAGGACCAGGGTACGAGTGTTTTCTGCAGAAAGGCAGTACCATTGACTTTGCCAGCCTGTCCCAGGGAACCGTGCACCTGGCTGGAGAACTCCGGAATATTCACATAGGACCCGTCACGTTGTTCGGCGGTATGGAACTTCACGGTCCCTGGCTGGCTACTACGCGCGGCCTCGACCTCACGGGTCAGCTCGCGGTCCGCCGTCTCTGGCTCAATGACCATGGATTTGAAGGGATCAGCCTGAACCTCCATTACCACGAGCAGCAACTGGACTTTCTTAAACAGCCGGGGAATGCCATCCAAGTGCTGGGGACAGTGGACCTCGGTCACCTGCCAGGGCTCGGGTTCAACCGCTTTCGGCTCGTCCGATCCGAGACCGGCCAACCGCTGTTGACAGTGAACGGCCAATTCGGCCCTGCCCGATGGCAATTCCAAAGCGAGGGCCGCGGCCTTGATGTAAAAACCCTTACGGAACTCTTCAATCTGGAAATCCCCAGCGATGGTCTGAGTGACTTCACGATCACAGGGGCAGGGGCTCCAGCTCATCCTGAGCTTGCCGGGACGTTGTCGGTGACGCGGGGACGATGGGGGATGTTGTCCTTCACGAACGCCAAGACGCAATTCTCCTGGAAGGACGATCGTTTCTCGTTGGTGTCTCTCCGCATCCTCGACCGCCCTCGCTACACCATCGTCGGGTCTGGGGTTTTCCCATTAGCGGTTACCCTGGAGGGCCGACAGCGAATTACTGCCCATCCTATAGCCCTCACCTTCGAATTGGTGGACTCCCAGCTATCCCTTCTCGAGTCCCTGGGGAACACCGTCAAGCGGGCGACCGGGAAGGTGCAGGGACACGTAAAGATCCTTGGGACGCTCGAAGACCCACGGTTTCAAGGCAGATTCCAGATTCAGGGAGGAGCGCTGACTGCGAGTCAGTATATTCGTCAAGCCAAGGAGATCTCCCTGGATCTTGAGTGGGATGGCCGGGAAGTACGAATCCGCGAGGCGCGCGCGAAAATTGGGGAAGGCTACCTGCAGGGCCATGGTCGCCTCCTCCTCCATGGGTTTCAGGTGGCAGAATATGATCTCCATTTCCGGACGCTGCCCACCGACGGCGTGGCGCTTTCTATCCCTTTCCTGCCCATCCCGGAAAGCCCCTTGTTCAAACGAGTGGAGGTGCTTAAGAGAAACTCCTATGGGGAACCGCGGTTCGACCTGCACCTGACAGGTCCGGGAGAGAGTCCAACGCTTGAAGGAGGGATAGAACTGGCAAACACCCACTTTAACTTTCCCCCGCCTCCCTCTCATGCGAGGGTTCCTTGGCTTGAGCAATGGCTTCGCCGGGTGCGTTGGAACCTGCGCCTTGAAGCCCCGGAGACCACCTGGTACGAAAATGAACTGGTCAACGTGAATCTCCGAGGGAACCTGCTGTTTCAGGGAAGGGGGGATGACCTGAAGATCTTTGGCCGTTGGGAAACGATTCGAGGGAGGATCAGCTACTTCGGGGTGGAATTCGCCGTGCAACGAGCTGTGTTCAGCGTCCTCCCCACGGTCCGCGAGGGGCGGATCGCCAACGTCCCCTATCTGGAAGGAACCGCGGAGTCCACAGCGAGGGTCTTTGATCCCGCCACCCGGGAATCCCTCGAAGATGTGATCACCCTCACCATTAATCGAGCCCCCTTGAACGAGATTAAACCGCGTTTTTCCTCTCGGAGCAATCCCCGGCTATCTCAGGAAAAGATCCTGGCGCGACTGACCCAACTGGATGTGGAGCAGTTGACACCACAAGAGCGACAGACGCTCTTCCAGCAACAGGCGGTGCGTCTCCTTGATTCCACGCTGGCCACTCCATTCGCCCGCAACCTGCTCCGACGGACGGGACTTGTGGATGAATTCCGTGTGTCACGCACCCCGGATCCCAACCGAGAAGCCCCTCTGCTCCCCTCGGGAGAGCGGACCTCAAATCTCTCGACCTTGCTGGTGGGCACCAAATATACCCTTGAAAAGAGCCTTTCACGTCGAGTCGCACTGGGGTATAGCGTTCGGGTGGATGAGCTGCAAAGCCGCCTCGACCTTCGTCATGAGGTGGAGCTCTCTTACCGGTGGACTCGCAATGTCTTCGTACGGGGCACCTACGAGCTCGAACGGAAGGATGCCTCCAACCCTCCGGACCGCCGCCTCACCGTCGAACCCCGTTGGCGTTTCGGCTGGGACGACTGACATTGTCATTTCAAAATGGTAACCTTGACTGCGCCCGTGCCCTTACTCTCAATCATCGTTCCTGTCTTTAACGAAGCGGCGAACCTTCCCCAGCTCATTGAGCGATTCATCTCATCACCATGCCCGATTGAGAGGGAGTGGCTGTTTGTCGATGACTGTTCAACCGATGACAGCCTGACAATTCTCAAGTCTTCGGCCCTCCGCTATGGTTTTCGGGTTCTCGAGCAGCGACCCCATCAAGGAAAGGGCGCGGCTGTCATCCAAGGAATTCGTGAAGCCACCGGCGATTTCATCATGATCCAGGATGCGGATTTTGAGTATGACCCGCAGGACATCCCTTCCCTGCTGGCGCCCCTGCTCACTGGTAAAGTGGATGTGGTGTACGGTAGCCGTTTCAAAAAGAGCGCGTTCCAAGTGCACCGGACGTATCACTACTTCGTCAACCGGCTATTGACCCTGCTCAGCAATTTATTATCCGGGATCTATCTGACCGATATGGAAACCTGCTACAAGGTGTTTCGCGCCGATTTGGTAAAGGCCATGAACCTCCAATCACGCCGGTTCGGCATCGAGGTCGAACTGACCGCCTACGTCGCCAAAACACGTGCCCGGATCTATGAGGTGCCCATCTCGTACTCTCCGCGCACACAGTTGGAAGGAAAGAAAATCTCCTGGACAGACGGCCTCGCCGCCCTGTACCACCTGGTGCGCTTCAACCTGGTCACCCCATTGGAACACGCCTTCCATCCAATCCCCCAGCGATATCTCCCCGCCTCCAAACCGTGGCCAAGCAATTAGGTCTCCACGTGATTCAACACGTGAAAAACCTAGGTTATGGGGGCAATCAAAAAACCTGTTATCGAGCGGCGCTGGACGCCGGGGCCGAGATTGTGGTCATGATCCATCCAGATTACCAGTACGACGGGCGTCTCGTTTCCTACATAACAGGGTTGATTCATGACCATGTCTGCGATGTCGTGTTAGGCAATCGGATCCGTACACGCCGGGAAGCACTGGCTGGCGGCATGCCGCTCTATAAATACCTTGCCAATCGATCTCTGACGGTCGTTGAAAATCTCGCTACAGGACAGAATTTGGGGGAGTGGCATAGCGGCCTACGCGCCTATTCCCGTGAGGTGCTTGAGACCGTCCCCTGGGAACGCAACTCTAACGATTTTGTTTTCGATTGCGAATTTCTCTTGCAAGCCGCGGCGTTCGGATTTCGCATCGGCGATATCCCCGTACCGGCCCGGTATTTTCAGGAGGCTTCCTCGATCGGCTTTCGACGAAGTGTGCGCTATGGCTGGGGGTCCTTATACAGGGTATTACGATATGCCCTTCATCGTCTGAAGATATGGCCATGTCCCCTATTCGCCCCGCGCTAGCCTCAACCGGTTCCAGCACGTGTCAGGCGGAGCACCTTCAAGAGTGGATCAGGAACATCGAAGACCTCCCCAGGGATGGGGGATGGTACGATTTCATAGACATACAGGGCACGATATCCTAGGGAGTCTCTCTGGGTATCACGGAAGACCTCCTGAAGATATCGCTGGAAAAAGCCGTGCCAGATCCTCGTTTCTCGCTCGCCAACAGGAAAAAATCGATCATTAAAAATGCCGAGCCGGACCGCCTCCGCCGCATTGAGAAACAGATGCGTCACACCCTGCGCCTTGAGCCGACGACATAAGTCCGTCTCATCCCCGGCCTGCTTCAGGAGCGTCACGATTGGCTGCTCGTTGAATACTGAGGCGGCGAGAAACGGCCGCTCACAATAGTAGCTTCGACATTCACCGATAAAGAGCACTTTCCCCGTTGGGGGGAGGTGCTGATTGATATATTCCATGGCTGAATAGTATGGCGAGGGATACGTCTGCTGGGTGTGCGAAAGGAATTCGGATCGAGAGAGCCCACCGGTGACTGATCGCCATCCCCCCAGAAGGGAATAGTAATACGCAATCCAGGACCCATTGGCCAGTACAAACAGAAACATCACCAGATGAAACAGCGTCTTCAAGAGGCGAGGAAGTTGCCCCCACCTCAGTGCAGCAGCAATCGCTAAACTGAGCGGAGCCAACACGGGGATGAGGAGCCGGCTCATCGAGGTGGAGAGGCTCCACAGGAGCCACCATCCGATGAAGGTCACCCTAAGACTCCAATAGCTCCGAGCCGTTGGACGAAAGCTCCACACCAGCGGTGCCAGTGCAAGGAATACGGGGCCGACGAAATCTCCAAGCGAACTGGTGTCCATCGCTGATTGCCAAGGAAACACCAGGACATTGACCCATTGGTGGGGGGAACCGATGATCTGACCCCAGTGGCGGGCATGAGCGTCATTGACCAATCCTTGGACTTGTGAAGGAGGGAATGAGGGGTTAGGAAACAATGTCGGGAAAAATGGGAACAACGGATTGCCATAGAACACCCAGTTCTTGATGAGCCAAGGAGACAGGAGAAGCAGGCTGACCCCACCGAAGAGGGTGATTTCTTGCGCAGTGGCCTTCCAGGTGAATTTTCTAAACCGTACATCTGACCAAGCGACCAACAACAGCGCCACAGGGAACCAGTAGACCAGCGCTAGATATTTCGTGC
>JACPXA010000202.1 GCA_016196785.1 Elusimicrobiota bacterium | reverse complement strand
GAGTAAGCCATCGGTGATCTGCGGTTCAAGGGCGGCGAGGGTTTTCTCTTTGTCTTTGAGGGCGGTCTTGACCGACTCCATCTCGCGGATGAGGACCGCGGTGTCCTGGCCCTTTTGCTTCCGGTGTCCCACCTCCTGGGCGGCGGTGTTGCGTTGAGCGCGAAGCTGTTCAACCTCAGCTAAGAGCGTCTGATGTTGGCGGAGCTTGCTCAGAAATTGATCAAACGGAAACTGCGACCGCCGCAGCTCCAATGCCCGTCGCACCACCTCCGGCCGCTCTCGAATTACCTTCGGATCTAACATCCGAGAGGAGCGGCGGGGACGATGGCGAAGTGAGCATGAGCGTCCCCCGTAGAAACGCGCTGAGCGCAGGTCGCGGATGCGACCGAGCACAGCAGCGTTTCGAGGGGGGACTGAAGCGTAGCGAACGAAGCCACGTCCCCGCCGCTCCTATCCTTTGACGACGCCGAGGGGCCTCACGCGGGCGACTTTCTTGGAGATCCCCGCCTGGTGGCAGACCTCCACGACCTCGCTCACGTCTTTGTAGGCGAATGGCGCCTCCTCGGCTAACCCCTTATAGCTATCGGTCCGGACGAGGATCCCTTGCTCTTCGAGCTGCTTCTGCAGATCCCGCCCATGGACCTGCTTGAGCGCCTGGCTGCGGCTCATCATCCGGCCCGCCCCATGGCAGGTTGTCCCGAAGGTTTCACGCATCGCCCGCTCGGTCCCTACAAGGACATAGGAATAGGTTCCCATTGAACCCGGTACCAATACGGGTTGGCCGACCGCCCGGTATTTCTCCGGGAGATCGGGATGTCCTGCCGGGAATGCGCGCGTAGCCCCTTTCCGGTGTACGCAGACTTTAACCCTCTTTCCCTGGAACTCGTGCTCTTCAATCTTCCCGACGTTGTGGGCGACGTCATACACCACCGCCATGCCCAGATCCTTGGGCGACATCTCCAACGTCCGCATGAAGGTCTCCCGGACCCAGTGGGTGATGACCTGTCGGTTGGCTCTGGCGTAATTCCCCCCAGCGCACATGGCAGCAAAGTAGTCCTGTCCTTCCTGAGAGCTTAAGGGAGCGCAGGCCAACTGCCGATCCGGGAGGGAGAAACCGTAGCGCCTGCTGGCCTGCTCCATCACCCGTAAGAAATCTTCGCAGATCTGGTATCCTGGCCCTCGAGATCCAGTGTGAACCATGACAACGATTTGGTCGAGAAACAGTCCAAAGGCTGTGGCGACCTGTTCATCGAAGACCTGGTCCACCACTTGGATCTCAAGGAAATGGTTGCCAGAGCCCAGCGTCCCGAGCTGCTCCCGGCCACGCTCCACCGCGCGCTGGCTTGTGACGGATGGATCCGCTTGCGGAAGACACCCCTGGTCCTCAATCGCCTCGGCATCTTCAGGGTCGCCGAACCCATGCTCCAACGCCCAGCGGGCTCCCTTCTTGAAGACCTGTTTGACTTCTTCTTTGGAGAGGTTCACCTTCCCGGTGGCACCGACTCCAGAGGGGACTTGCTGGAACAAGGCATCTATCAGCCGAGGGATTTTGCCTTCAATAGTCTTCTTCTGGAGATCGGTGCGGAGCAATCTGACCCCACAGTTGGAGACAACGAATCCATTCGCAATGAAGTTATGAGAAGGGTGATCCACCGTCAGGTCATAGACAGGCCCAACCCAAGGGATTGCTTCCTTTCCGATAATCTCTTCCCAGACGATGCCGCTTTCTCCCAATCCTGCAGTGACTCGACGGGCAAAACTGGCGAACGTTTCTCCAGAGCACCCAATCCGTGGAGAGGTTTTCCGCCCTTCATAGATTGATCGCTCAATGAAACGCAACCCCACGGAGGTTGGTTGTAGAACCGCCTGTATCCTCTTCGCCCCCCAGCCGTGCCGTTGACGCAGCGCCAGCGCCTCGGAGGCAATCTGGTTTCGTTGCTCCACGACCAGCCGCTTCTCCTGGAGGTAGTGGGCACACACATTTCCCCAATATTGCCGCTTCTGGTTGTAGGAAAACCCGACCCTCGTGTAGAGGTTAACTAAACTCTCGGGGCGACTGGAGAGGATCAGCCGAACTCGCCCTGAGACCTCACCTCGGACTCCGTGATAGTCATCATGGACGCGCGAGATCGCTTGAGTGTCGACACCAAATCCTTGCAACAGTGTGGCCACCCCCTCTAAGAAGGCGACCGCGTTAGGGAGGTGCGGCAACCGCTTGCTCACGGAGACCACGGGACAGTAGAAGTTATGCTCACTCATCGCTTTAGGGGTAGACAGCTCAGCCCCCAAAAAGCCGGACAAGAACAGCCGTTGTTGCCAGGGTGGAGCACGGAAGATCCACGGAGGAATGTGGTAGATCTGGTTTGCCTTGTTCCCAATCGGTGTCCCTAACGCTGCCATCAGCACGATGAAAGCGGTCGATGAGACTCTGCATGAATATTCTGTCGTCGAAAAGCAGATGGTGTCGTAGTGGGTAGAAATCCGATGATCCCGAGCTCGGTGATAGATCCGGGAACAGGTAAAACCCACGCGCGCTACGTCCTCCTGAATCTTCCCCAGGTCAGATGGTGCGCCGAAGAACCATGCTATCCCTTTCCCCTCCTGATGGAGAAAGAACATCGTGCCATCGCCAAAGTGATACCCCATGAGCTTAAGGAGCCAGGGCAACTGAGGAGAGCTGTACCGTAAGGGGAGGAGATCTCGAGTGCGAAACTGGTTCATGATTTGGGCAGCGGCGTTCCCTCGGCTTCCTTTGTTTAATCGCTGGAGGACTCGCCAAATAGTGTCCTCAGTCAGGATGATCTCATCGCTCGGCTTAGTGTACGGCACACCGCTAAATGGGCACCAGGCCACCAAGTCCCCGACTCGCAGGCGCTCGACGGCTACCATCCCATCCGGCGTGAAGAACGGATGGTCGCTAGTCGCTTGAATGACCTGGCCTGTGCGTGTAGTGATTTGATACACCGGTTTTGCGGAGAATCGTTTAAGGAACCCCCGGACATCCGCAGCGACCGGCAGATCACAGCGGGTGTCCAAGGTGCTGACCGAGCGATTCTTGGTTCCCCCACTGGCGTCTTCCTCGGGGTGCTCTAAAGACGCTATCGGCCTCGTGTAGCCCAACGAGTGGAGTACTCGGGTATGCCCCGAAAGGCACGAGATATCAAAACCAATACCGCCGGGGGAGATGACGCCGTCACTGACGTTGGTGGCGGCAACCCCGCCGACCGCAAAGCCATAGCCCCAGTGGATGTCGGGCATGGCGAGGGAGTAGCCGACGATGCCGGGGAGGGTGGCGACATTCGCGACTTGCTCCATCGCCTTCTCCCGCTGGATTTTTGAGAGCATGTGTTCGGCGGCATAGATCAACCCCGGAACCCGCATCGCACCGGTCTTGGGGATCTCCCAGCGGTAATCGTCTATTTTCTTAAACGTCAGCTCGGCCATTTATTTAGACATCGAAGAGGACCGTGGCGTGATAGCCATGGGGGGTCTGACGAATGGAGAGTTCGTGGTAGGTGGCGGCCTTGATCTCGAGGTTGGGGCGGTGCCGTTGGCGGTCGAACGGTTCCCCTTCGAGGGATCCTTTCAGGGCGTTATCCGTCAGCGCGGGGATGTGAAACCGCGCGCCAATCAACTTCTGGACCGCTAAAAGATATAAGAGCTCGTTGAGCCAGGCGACGAGCAACAGCTCGCGGTCGGGGGCCTCGAGCGACACCTCGGCCCGCTGTTTTAGCGCCACCGTGTTGAGATCTGCGATCAGGGAACACATGCCCT